>CALOED010000092.1:0-4051 GCA_942492005.1 uncultured Saprospiraceae bacterium | reverse complement strand
TCCAGGCACTTAATTATGCCAATTTATTGTCCGTTTCGTATTCATTAATGTACTCTGCCACTACCTCATTTACAATATCCTTCAAGTAAGATTTTTTCAATCGAGCTATTTTTTTGAGTTTCTCTAGCTTCTCTTTATCGAAGGTAATCGTCACTCTTTTCTTGCCATTTGGTGCTTTTTCAGTATTGAGTTGGCTCGTTTCCACTGTTTCACGGATAAGGGCATCTATTCCAAACATGGGTTTGGTTCGTGTTGATTTCTTTTTAGTCTTTTTGCCATCTTTGACGGCTTTGGCGTTTTCTATCGTAGTCTCGGTGATGGCTTCTTCAAACATACTATTCAAGTCCGAAGAAAACGACTTCTTAGATTTGCCTGCTTTTTTGTCAGACATTTTCTTAGAGACGTTCTCTGCGATATTACCTTCTATCGCTTCTGTGAACAAATCATCGAAACCCGATTTAAAATTCTTTTTACCCACGTTATTATAATAATTACAAATTAAGAAACGATACATTGAAAATAACGGCTTAGCTTAATCCTCTTCATTATTTTCAATTTCTAGCTCTCAATCAATTTTCAACTCGTTCTATAATTTCCTTACTCAAGCTGAGATAATCTTCCGCTCCGTTGCTTTTCGGACTATATTTAAAAATATCCTTTCGAGCCGCAGGTGCTTCCGCTAATGCTACATTATCTCTAATGAGTGTATTGAATACTTTTTTGCCAAAATACTTCTTGATGGTTTCTACTACATCTCTATTCAAAACCTTTCGAGCATCGTACATGGTAGCTACTACGCCAGCAATTTCTAACTCTTTATTCAGTCGTATTTTTACCTTTTTTATAATTTGTTGAATCTTGGCTAAGCCTTGAAGTGCCAAAAATTCAGCCTGCAAAGGTATGATTACATATTGGCTAGAAGTCAGCGAATTGAGCGTTAGCAAACCCAAAGACGGCGGACAATATATGATGATATAATCATATTCTTCCTGAAGAGGTTCCAATACTTCTCTTAAAATGTATTCTCGCCCTGCTTCGTTGATGAGTTCCATCTCTGCGCCCGACAAATCGAGCGTAGAAGGTATCACATCCAAATTCTCTCTGACCGTATAAGGTCTAGTTCGCCTTCGCCCCTCAAGGCTTCGTAAATCGTAACTTTCTGACGAGGCACGCCCAGCGAAAGTGTCAAATTTGCTTGAGGGTCTAAATCCATCAGCAGTACTTTTTTGCCCAGTTCTACCAAACCTGCGCCGATCCCAATAGAGGAAGTCGTCTTTCCTACACCGCCTTTATGATTGAGCAATGAAATAACCGTTGCCATATTATAGATTAGATTTTTTTTATCATTCGTATAAAAATACAAACTTAAAATCAATGTTAATAGCGTAAATGTCAAGTTTAAGCCGTTTTTTTGTAAAATGCTAGTTTTTATTAAAAAAAATACTGATATGTATAAAAAAAGGTAAGAGATTCTATGTTTTTAAAAATTAATCGGCATGAAGTAAATTTTTATCAGACCTTAAATTTTGAAATAAAATAGCTTAATAGCTAGAATCCAAAAGCCTTCTCGACAAACATCGAGAAGGCTTTTGGATTAAAACATTCACCGTCCGAAAACTGCGGATGGTTTATTTATATCTTCTTCTTACCTTTTTGGTACGACGGCTAAAAATGTTACCACCTTTAAACTTGTTACCAGCAGGGCTACCCACACGAGTCATCGCACAACGGAAGCCGACGGCACGAGAAGATTGGTCTTCGTTCATCCAGCGACGTGCGCCAGGTGCCAACCAATAAGCTCTGTCTGACCAAGAACCACCTTTGATAACTCTTGCCTTATTCGTCAAAGAGTTGCCTCGGATAGTACCATATAATACTTCATACAATACTTCTGATTCTTTGTCACCATCCAAGTAATCCATTACGCTACCTCTCTGATAGTTGTTACGACCAGCTACTTCTTCGTCATCTACCTCACGGTATCTCACACGACCTAAACTGTCTTTTTCAACAGGGCGACCGTTTTCGTCTAGTACTTTTTCTTTATATACGTTACCACGGAACGGGTTCAATGTATGGTCTTCTTCTTCTCTCAAAGTCAAGCCCGACATCTTACGATATACATCCATTGTCCATTCACTAACATTACCAGCCATGTTGTAAAGACCGTAGTCATTAGGCATAAATGAGCGAACAGGTGCAGTAATAGAAGCGTTATCATTCAACTGTCCTGCCATACCCATATAGTCACCACGACCACGTTTGTAGTTGGCTAGCATTTTACCCTGAAAACGGCCACGTTTGCCATTACGCAAGTAGCGAGAGTTCCAAGGATAAATACGGCGGTCAGAGATACGCTCGTCTTTTGCATAGGCTTGATTTCCGATTAAACCTAAAGCGGCGTATTCCCACTCTGCCTCAGTTGGCAAACGATAAGACGGCAATAAAATACCATCCTCGAAACGTACAGGACGCTCGCCACTTGAGTTTTTCGGATTCAAGTCTTTAAGGTTCTTTCTAACATCTCCTTCGTATTGACCTACTAGGTAAGACTCCGTGTTGAAGTTGTCTTCGTCTTGTTGGTCAGGATTGCTATTCAAGATACCTTTAGCAATTAAAATCATTTCATTTACTCGGTCAGTTCTCCAAGCACAATAGTCGTTGGCTTGTAACCAATTCACTCCTACTACAGGATAATCATTGTAAGAAGGGTGACGGAAATACGTTTGAACGTAAGGCTCGTTGAACGACAATTCCTCACGCCAAACAGCGGTGTCAGGTAGTGCTTCTAACTTGACCTCAGGATAAGACTCTCCATATACTCTATCCAGCCAATATAAATATTCGCGATAGTCTATGTTTGAAACTTCCGTTTCATCCATGTAAAATGAAGATACCGTAACTCTACGAGGGACATTATCATACTCATACATCACGTCTTGTTCGGAAGCTCCCATAGTGAAAGTACCACCTTCAATCAAAACTAAGTTAGGACCAGTTGCCTGACCTTTGTAGTTTTGTTTTTCGAAGCCTCCCCACTTAGAGTCGTTGTAAGCCCAACCAGTAGTGGAAGACACTTCTTTTTTACAAGAAGAGAAGAGCAGTAACGCGCATAACGAGTATAAAGCAAACTTTAGCAGTTTTCTCATTGCGGATTAAAGTTTTTGTTTGATAAAATGGCTTAAAAAAATAGCGCAGGTTTTACAAAAATAATAATGATTCATAATTTGGTTATCAAATAGATTAAGATTTTTGTAAAACCCGAACATAATGAGCAATCAGTAAATTAGCTAGTAGTATCTTATAATATGAATACCAAAAACTTTATACCTTTCAACTCTTAGAAATCTGAATTTCAGGGCAAATGTAATTAAAAAACAGGTTTCAAAAACATTATACTTCTGAAATGTATCAGAAACGCATGTCTATAACGCAATTAATTTCATGGAAATTATTTTTTGTTGCTTTTTTTTTAAGTTTTTTATTCTTTATTCATTTTAATCCGTTCTTTATTAAAATCAATAAGTAACTAAATTATTATCCCATTAGCTATTGCTTCATCATCCTACAACTCTTTAAAGTTTTAACTAACTTAGCGTAATTATACTATTACGAGCCTTTAATCATTCATTTTTACAAAAAAATAAATTATGGCAACCACAACCAAATATAGAACCTGCAACCTATGCGAAGCACTTTGCGGAATAGAAGTAGAGGTAGAAAATAATCAGGCTATCAGTATCAGAGGCGACAAAAATGATGTATTCAGCAAAGGTCATATTTGCCCTAAGGCGGTTGCACTCAAAGACATTCACGAAGACCCCGACCGACTCAAACAACCTATATATAAGGTAAACGGAAAATGGGAAACTATCTCGTGGGAAGATGCTTTTCAGTTGGTGGCTACCAAAATAGTGGATATTCAAGAACAATATGAGAGAAATGCTGTCAGCGTTTATCAAGGCAATCCTTCGGTGCATAATCTCGGCACTATCCTTTTCGCACAGCCTTTTATTAAAAGTTTAAAGACTAAAAATCGCTTTTCGGCTAC
>CALOED010000091.1:0-5886 GCA_942492005.1 uncultured Saprospiraceae bacterium | reverse complement strand
CGACTTTTTTAGCGGTTAATTTTTCAAAACTAATAAGCCCTTTTGTGTATCTCCGTTAAATATAGCTACAAATATGAATATGGCTGCGCCATTCTTACCTTAAATAACTTTTGAAACAGTGTACTTATAGGTTTTTAATAATATTTCTCATGCTGAGGACTTCTACCAGTTCTTTCATCATTTTATATTCGGCAGGCATATTTTTTTTCATTACTTCTTTTGCTGCAATAAAAACGCCTTTATTCGTTTCTACAAACTGACGACGCTTGCTCGATACGGGCAATTTTCTCCAATCAATTTCAAACGCATACGCCAACACGTCTCTTTTGCGCATTTCGCACGTCACGGGGTCGAGCGGAATATGCTCATCTTGCCCTGCTTCGGCGTTCAGTCTATCTACTACTTGATGCTTATCACCTTCCGCCAAGTCGGGGAAAGTCAATCCGTGAGCTGTTTCTTCTACAAAAACTTGCAATTGATTTTCTTCGTAGCGATACATCAATACCTTAGCGCAAAATTTATCTTTGTCCATAATTTTTAAAACATTTGGTTTTCATTGCAAGGATAACACAAAAAAATGATAATGGTTGATAGCCGCATTAGAAAATATTCGCATTTGATACAAAAACACAATTCTCCATATTTTATTTTAATGAATTGGGCATTTTGCCATAATATCGAAATTATATTTTGCTTTTTTATTTTTTAATAAAAAATTATTGACCCCAATAGTCATCAATTCTAAAAGTATGTTTAGTATGTTGGCGTAAAAAATCGGCTAAAATTCGCTTATCTCCTGAGGTATAAAACAAATATTGAGGCATTTTTTTAGCTATTGTGCCTAATGATTTTTGCTTCAATATTCTTTTGGTTTGCCGTGCAACGGCTGGCGCAGGGTTTATCACGTGTGCTTTTCCTTTCGTTATTTTATCTATAACGGGTTTTAAAAAAGGATAGTGCGTGCAGCCCAACACGATTTGGTCGGCATTCGCTTCTAGCATCGGCTCGATGTATTGACTAATCAGCTTATACGCCTTTTCGCTGTTTATTTCGTTGTTTTCTACAATTTCTACTAGCCCCTCTCCTATCTGAATATGCACTTGCAAATCGCTGGCGTACTCTTTTTTAGTTTTTTTAAATAGCCTTCCTTCAAAAGTTCCTTTGGTTGCCAATATGCCAATGACATCCGTTTTGCTGTGAATTGCCGCTGGTTTGACGGCTGGCTCAATACCAATAAAAGGAACGTCGTACTTTTGCCGCAGTACATCAATAGCGGCAACCGTAGCCGTATTGCACGCTACTACTATCATTTTGCAATCCTGCGATAAGAGAAATTGAGTAATCCTTTCGCTTAGCCGAATAATTTCAGCGTGAGATTTATTGCCGTAAGGGCAATTTCCGCTATCGGCAAAATAAATAAGGTCTTCATTCGGTAAGAGTTTGACTATCTCTTTCCAAATTGACAAGCCGCCTAAACCTGAGTCAAAAACACCAATGGGCTGATTATTCATCATTTTAAGAGTGATTTTCGGTTGTCTTTTTTAGATTTTTTGTAACTATTCAGTAAGCTGAATAAGGAATAGGAACGCCGATAGATTAGGCTTTTATTTTTCTATGTGCCTATTGTATTTTAAAAAAGCGCACTACAACTAAGGAAACAAATAACGCATTCTTGCGCCAAACAATCCAATTGCACCTTGTCCTACATCTTCGCCATTTGTTACGATATTGATTTCGTAGCCTGCCGCAGCGTTTAAACCAACGGAAAAGGGAGAATCTGTAAATTGATACATATAGCCTAGTTCGGCAGTGGGCTGAAAAACGGTAATTTTTGTTGTGCCAGAAGTGGGGTTTGCCGTTTCGAGTCCGTCTTCCCAATCTATGGTCAGCCACCACATATCCATTCTTACGCCGCCATACAGTCCTCTAATATTTTCGTTCCAATACCTCCGATAGCCGAGCGTAAATCCCCAGCCGCCGCCGTTTTCTAAGTCGTTGTAGGGGCTAAAATCTTGCCTTCTTGCTATATTGTAACCTACTTTTGCTTGAATTGCGTCTTTGGGTGTGAAGCCCAATTCGGTCGTCAGCATGAGTTGGTAGCCTGCCGGATACCATTGGAGTTCGATGCCTATATTATATAAATTATTGAAATCTTGGGCTTGACTTTCTTGCCATTGAAATGTAAAACTTATAAGTAGGAGTAGCGTGATTTTTTTCATTTTAGTTGGCTTTAAGGTGTTTTTGATGCGAAATACATATAAAACTTAAATTTAAATAAAAGATAGCAGCTAAGGAAGGCTAGAGTAATTTAAAACCATACAGTTTTTTTTGGGGTATTCCCGTCCAGCCTGTGAAGATACGGGCAATGGGTAAAGCCATAGTCAGCATTGCTGACGAAATGTTTTAAACCGAGCATTGCTGAGTAAAGAATGGTTAGTTTAGATAAAAATAATAAAAACAACAAGGGTTGCCCGATTTTCATCAGACAACCCTTCTTTTATACAAAAGAAAAAGTGAACTTTTTCCTAAGATTTCTTAACCGTTCTTTTCTCTTTGATACGAGCTTTCTTACCAATTCTATCACGAAGGTAGAATAGTCTTGAACGACGCACTTTACCGTGTTTGTGAACGATGATTTCGCTAATTGCTGGCGAGTTGAAAGGAATGATACGTTCTACACCAACGCCATTTGAGATTTTACGAATTGTAAAAGTCTTTGTTTAGTCTGTACCACTAATCTGTATAACATCTCCTTTGAAAGCCTGAACACGCTCTTTATTTCCTTCTCGGATAGTCAATTTCACAGTTATGTTATCTCCCGCTCTGAATTCAGGGTAGTCCATTTCTCTCCCTGTCTGTTCTCCTACATATTTTATTAACTCGTCCATGACTTTTAGTTTGAATTTATAACCTATTTATAAAAAAGTTGGGCAAAGATAAGAAACTAATTTTTATTCTAAACTAATTTTTCAAGTTTTTAACTTAAAATCTTTTATAAAATTTCTGCCCTAAAAAATCAGCTCTTTGAGCATTTTTACCGCTTTGGGATATTTTCGTCGCTTGCTTGGCAAAAATGGTCAGAGAACCTAATATTCTATTAAAATCTATTTCTGACAGTCAATATAAAATTGCGGCCTGGTGCGCTTACTCCCGAAGAGAATGGGCGATAATGCGTATCCAATATATTTTCGACTGCGAAATTGAGCGTAATCTTAGACGTTAGTAAGTATTTGTAATATATATTATATACTGCCCAAGAAGGTGTGCCGTCGGGCGTAGCATATTCCAAATTGTCCGAGCTGCCCGGAGCGTAATCAGCTAATCGTTTCCAGCCATTGTATCGGCTCAAAAACGTCAATTCCATCTTACGAGTTTCCCACGAAATAGAAGTCTGACCATAAGCAGGCGGTATATGTGCCAATGGTTCATTGGCTGTAATATTGAAGCCTTGCACCCAATTAAAGCTCGATTTCAAGGATAAGTTTTTCATAAAATTGAACTGCATACTGGCAGAAATACCATTGATATATGCCTGTCCTGCATTGACATTGGCTTGAATGGTATCAAAACCACCATCAATAAAAAAGAGTGATTGTCCGTCAATGGAGAAGTAGTCTCTGACAATAGCATCAAACAAAAAGGTATAATAATAAGTACCACTGACTAGGAATTTGTTCCCAACTTGTTTTGTCAAACTGGCTTCAAAGTTCAATGATTTTTCAGATGACAAGCTATCATTTGGGAACGTAACATAGCCGTCTTTTGAGCGAATTTTGCCATAATCATCCACATTCGGCGAACGAAAGGCAGTAGCTGCTACGGCATCTAAATACCAACCGTCGGCAAAATTGTAGGATGCACTAACGCTACCCGTCAATGCGCCATTATTGATAGTAATATCATCAAATGGCAAATTGAGGAGCAAACTATCCGTTCTGAATGCAGAATTGAGCCAAGTATAAGTGTAGCGAGTACCTGCCATAAAACTTAGCCTATCGGTGATATTGTGGCGATAATTGAGATAAATAGCTCCGCTTGCCATATTGCTACCGCCGTTCGGATAGCGAGTAAGCGCACGAGTATCTATAATTCCCGATTCCACATTTCGGTTGAATGCGTTTGAATTGACTTTGTTATATATAAATTCTGCTCCGTAGAGTAGCTTTTTATTCGTCTTTTTATCAAACACTTTCAAGGCATCCGCATTGAGTGCCAATACGTGTACATCTTCCTCTTGACTCTCTTCCCAGTCTTTGCGATAGCGGCGTTTGATGCGGTCTTCATCTACTTTTTGATAGGATATAATGATATCCGCTTCATTGAGATAATCGTTACCTTTGGGCAAATAACGCACCTTTCCCGATACAAACAGCCTGTTTTGCGATACATATAATTCCACGTTGCAAATTTGGGAATGGTATCATAATCGGCAGGTGTATCGCCTTCTTCTATGTCGTAGATATTCAACTGGTCGAAGCGAGGCACATCGCTGGTAGTCGAGTATTGGAAATTTAGTGTAATTCCTATTTGATTATTGTATTGGTATTTTACTTTTTGGAGTGCGTCAAATTGCGAATAGCCTGTGAATTTTTGGATAAGTGGGTCAGAGTTAGTATAAACGGAATCGAAAGATACGCCATGCGAACTTGCTCGACTCACATAGAAATATTTGCCACCATAGCCCGGATATTCTTCTTTCCCGTTAGCTCCTATTCTCAAATCGCCAAAGGTAGAATAAGTCAAACTGGAGAGCAATGCCAGTTTTCGAGTTCCGTAATTGAAGTCTAAATGGACAGCTCGCTCGTTATTGGCAGAAGAATATCGGGCATAAGCTGAGCCTTCAAATATTTCTTCTTTGGTTTTTTGTAGCGAAAGGCGAGGTTCTTTGGTGATAAAGTGCATCACGCCTCCAAGTGCGTCGCTACCGTAAATTACCGAAGCGGGCCCTTGCACGACTTCCGTTCTGTCCAAAATAGCATTATCAATGGTAATGACATTTTGAAGGTGTCCATTTCTATAAATGGCGTTATTGAGTCGCACGCCATCTATGACTATGAGTAGTTTGTTGGCTTCAAAACCTCGAATAATTGGGCTACCACCGCCCATTTGGCTGCGTTGTACGAATACGCCACTGGCTTGCAATAAGTCGGCAGAGTTTTGAGGATTGAGTAAAGCTATTTTTTTGGCATCTATGACGCTTACCTGATTTGCAATATCGGCTTGCCGTTCAGCTTCTTTGGTATTAGAAATTATCACTAAGTCAGATGACAATACATAAGATATATCCTGCATGAGTACGGTATCTTCATTGGCTATGATTTCTTTCAAGGTCAGCCTTCGGAGGTGAAAGCCTGTATAGGAGAAAGTTAGCTCCTCATCGAGCGGTACATTTCTAATTTTGGCAATCCCGTTTTCGTCCGTAACGATACCGAAAGTTCTATCTTCATTATAGATGTGAACACCTACTAGCCCTTCTTTGGTTTGAGAATCCAGTACTTTGATAGGTAATCCTTGAGCGAAGCTACTACTGGATTGAGAGAGCAAAATCAGAAGAAGAATAAATGGCAAGTATAACTCTGTAAAGTAGTTTAGTCGTAACTTTTTCATTGGTATTTTTTTATAAAAAAAGGCTAAACCTGTCAGATTAGCCTTTTTATTTTCATCAATTTACTTGTGCTTTCCTTTATTTTTCAGCTTGCGAGGAAGCTGAATTTTAAAAGTTGTGCCTTTTCCTACTTCTGATTCTTTCACAAAAATCTTGCCATCATGATAATTTTTTATAATACGTTTTGTCAATGAAAGACCTAAGCCCCAACCTCTTTTTTTAGTCGAAAAACCAGGTTGAAAAACCGTTTTGAGTTTTCCGGGCGGAATGCCTTTTCCGGT
>CALOED010000090.1:0-15567 GCA_942492005.1 uncultured Saprospiraceae bacterium | reverse complement strand
TTGTAATAAATTCGGATAAGGCTTTTTGCACGTTTTTTTGTGCCGCCTCTCTTTAGCCAAAAGTCATCCAAAGCCGCTTTTTTATGAATAGCGGAAGTCAAAACGTTGTATTCCGAATTTTTGGTAATATATCGAGTGCTTTCAACGAGGGCTTCTGCGGTCGTCAATTTGGGGTAATCTTCTTCGAAGCAATTGATAAAAACACCACGAGTCGAGAGTGTATCGGTTTGGACATAATACAATCCATTTTCTTTAATTTGTAACGTTTTTCCAGCTTGTACGATGGATAGGGTAGAAGCAGTTTTATTGGGCGTAAAACCTTTGCGAGACCGAGTATAAGGCGCACTAGCAGCTTTGAAGGCCTTTTTGAAATGGCGCACATAGAAGGTTTTGATAGCCGGATTAGTAGGCGTAAGGGTCAATTTTTCGTCCCTTTTTACATAATTATGAATTAAAAAATCGCCATTCGCTTTTTTGATTTTAATCGTTTGTTCGCCCTCTTTTAATTTATCTACCTCAATCACGTCTTTAAAAACCTCATTGGTAGAAAGATTGGTCAGAATAATTTCAAGAAAATATTGGTTGAGATTAACGGGAACGTTGAATGATTTCTGTTTGTCTCCTTCGTTCACGGCAAAAGTCTCTTCATAGATTTGACTCTTTACATCCAGCTCCGAAAAAGCGTGCAGCACCAGCCGATAGGTTTTGGCTCTGGTGTATAAGGCAAGGACGGATTTTTCGTTTTGCGAATGTAAAATTCTATAATTCACGCCTAAGTTAGCATGATAGGGGTTTAGTCGTTTGCGGCTAATTTTTTTTAAACTCTGACAACTATTAATTCCTATTAGCATGGCTAAAATAAAAATGTATTGAGCGATACGGAATAAAGAAGCCTTTCGTGTTTGTACTACATTCATCGTTTTTCTTTTTATAAAAAGAACGAAATTAAGTGTAAAATGGTGTTTGGTTTTTTTTAGTTTATTGGTTTTGCAAAGTATGATAGTGGTTTGCTCCTCAAATATTTAACGTACTTCTTTTTCTACAAACCGAGCCAGAGTTATGCTCTTTTTTTACAAGAGCAGCTTTGGCTCGGTTTGTAGAATTTTGCCATACCCATTAGTTTATTAAAACAGCTTCAATCACAATCTAACAACCTATTGGCAATCAGGTCATAACAATTTTATCCAAATACCTATGCCAATTTCTTCACGGTTGTATCATTACCCAAATCAAATGCTCCATCTAAGTTCAAAAGATTCAGCCCAGGCGTTTTGCCTACTTCGATACTTCCCAAATCTCTCTGAAAACCTAACGCCTCTGCGCCATTGAGCGTTGCCCATTTCAGTAGCATTTCAAAAGGAACATAAGACTGATAACGAGCGATGGTTTTCATTTCTTCCAAGACAGAAAGTTGCCAATTAGAAGTCAAACTATCCGTGCCGATGGTCATTTTAGCATTTGCATCTATGAATAATTGATAATTGGGCAAGCGATTTTCGATGTATAAATTGGCATTTGCACAAGTTGCCCAATATACTTTATCGCTCCATGAGTGTGCTGCGGCGATGTCTTCGGCATTCGTTAGTGTATTGTGAACGAATAAAGTTCGATGATTCGGGTTCATGTTCTCCATCGCATAATGAATCGATGTTTTTCCAGTAGCTTCAAACTTATCCAACTCGATTCCAAACATTCCATAAAAATCAATAAAACCGCCCGTTTTAGATAAAAACAGCTCGTTTTCGGGTGGCGTTTCTTCATTATGAATACTAATTGTCAAGCCATTTTGGCTAGTATTTGCGCCATTTATCAATTCAAATAGCGTTTCGGAAACGCTGTAAGGTGCGTGAGGAACACAAGTTTTTTGGTTGCCGCTAGGCGTAGAGAGTTCGTCGAATACCGCTTTGTATTTTTCAAATTCGGCGGTGGCGTTTTGGTCTTGCAAAAAGTCAAAAAACTCCACGAAAGTATAATTTAGGAGGTTGCCTTTTGCTTTTTGGGCGAAGTTTTCGGGTTCATTTGAATTATCGCCAACAGCTACAATTCCACCATCAATCATTTCTTGCTCTGCTGCCGCAATAGCCTCTTGAATGACCTCCTCACTCGCTGCTCGCTTTGTCACTACGCCTGTAATAAAAGGAATCAAACTCGTACCTGTATCTACTTTCCCTTTCATGTGAGAAAGTTCGAGATGGCAATGCGTATTCACAAAACCTGGTACAATTACGCCTTTGTAAATTTCTAATTCACTGGCTTCAAAATCGTTACGATTTCCGATTTGGATTATTTTGCCATTTGCATCTATTACTATTACGCCTTCTTTGATGGGCGTGCCGCTCACAGGGCAAATATAATCGGCTGATATTTTTCTCATTTTGATGTTTTTTCTATTGATATATTTGGGGTTCAAAGGTAAGGAATGCGCAGTTAAATTCCATAAAACTATAAGATTTGCGTTTGGTTTACCGTTTTTGTGAATAGAATTATAGAAATTTGAAGACAGGAAAGGTAATGCTTATTATAAACAACTGATTATCAGTCTATTTTTTTTATTTTTATTGCCTACTTAACAATTTATCAATTATGAAAAAGATACTTTTTACTTTTATTATAGCTGTTTTAGGATTTTCTGTGCAAGCACAAGATGGAGCAATGGCTAAGTTTAGCCAACTTTGCCAAGATTGTAATACGGGTAAGGCGGATTATCCGATAGCGGGCTGTCGGGTTTTGGATGGCTTGTGCGAAGGTTTGAAATCCGATGCAAAAGTTGTGGTTCAGAAAGATGCCAATACGATTAAAAAAGTAACATTTGCTTACGAACATAGCGGCGAAACGATGTATGGCATTACTGCAAAAGTATCTTTAGTGGATAAAAAAGGGAAAGTCGTTGCAACTGCTGATACGGGCGAAATGTACGTATTGAGCGATAAAGGCAATATCAGCCGAGTGATAGGCACTCAAACTCAAGATTTTATGACTCGCCAATTGGAAAATACGGAATCGGCTTTGTTCTCTTTTTCTTTATCAAAAGATTATAGAAAAAAAGATAAACTCAAAGTAAAAGTAACGATATCTAAAATGGATAAAAATACTCGAACACTGGTAGTGGTCAAGGAATTTGAAGAGAAAGTGAAGTAATAATTACTGGTTTTCTGGCAATTTTTGTGGAAACGAAAGAGCCTCTAACTTGCGAAGTCCAGCAGTTTCTGGTATGGAAAGATTTACTTTATTCAATTGATTTTTTACTTGTCCAACGGTGGCTTGCCCCGTTGGACAAGTAATTTAAAAACCAAATAAGAAAAGTCAAAAACATTGCGATAATATTTTTCAAAGAACCTAATTACTTTAATTCCCTTCAGATAATCGTTTGTTTTTGAGGAAGTTTTTCATAAAAAAAACTTCCTCAAAACTATATGCCTATGGTGTTTTACTTATTCTCTCATTCCACAAAAGCACTTGGCGAAATCAGTTTCCCTACTTTTTTCAAATCTATCTTAAATTCCACAAATCGCTCAGGCAGGCAGCTCGACGCATTGCAAGTCATGTATTCTATCATAATCAGCAGAGTTGGTTGTGCCTTAGTAGAAATGCGTTGCGTGAATACGGCTGACTTTTCATATTTTACCACTACCATATCAAATATAGGGTCGTGTTCCTTTTTTTTGTTTTTCCAACCCTCTTTGACTACGCCTAGTCGCTGATAAGAAGTATGGGTTTGGAAAATAAAAGTAGTTGGCAAAGGACCATCATTGCGTTCGAGAAATTGGCTATACACTGCCCAGCCATCATCTATTTCAGCAGTAAATACAATGTCATAAGTAGTAGCATTTATTTTTTTGACTTGTGCTGTCCAATGTACTTTTTGCATCAATTGATGCGCAAACGTCGTGCTAGTATTCATCAAAAAAAAGGCTATAATCAGGATTATTGGCTTCATTTATAATCGTTGTAGTTTTGGAATATTTTAAAGATACAAATTTTAGAATAGTTTGCAATTCTAAAATTCTAAACGCTACGTTTGTACTTTTCTTTTACAAAAACGTATTTTTGCAGCAAATTTCAGAAAGGAACGAATATAGAGTATTTCAAAAAAGCGACTTATGAAAGTAGGTATATTAGGCGGCGGACAATTGGGAAGAATGTTGATTCAATCTGCTACGGATTGGAATTTAGATATTCATATTTTGGATGCTAATCCAAACGCACCCTGCAAAGATACGGCAACGGTTTTTCAAACTGGCTCAATTACGGATTTTGATACCGTTTATCAATTCGGGAAAACGGTGGACTTGCTAACTATTGAAATCGAAAATGTAAATGTAGAAGCCTTAGAACAGTTGGAACGAGAGGGCTTGAAGGTCTTTCCTCAACCGAGCATTGTCAAAATCATCAAAGACAAACGCTTACAAAAACAATTCTATAAAGACCATAATATTCCAACGGCTGAATTTATTTTGGTAGAAAACAAAACAGATATTGAAAACCATCTTGACTTTTTGCCAGCTTTCAATAAACTCGGAACGGAAGGCTACGACGGCCGTGGCGTAGTGGCCTTAATGAATGAAGGAGATGTAGCAAAAGCCTTTGACAAGCCAGGATTGCTGGAAAAAGCCGTGGATATAGAAAAAGAACTAGCCGTGATAGTGGCCCGCAATGAAAATGGTGATTTGACGGCTTTCCCTCCCGTAGAGTTGGTGTTCAATCCTAAATATAATTTGGTGGACTATCTGCTTTCACCTGCCCAAATTTCGGAAAACATTGCTCGTGAAGCCACAGCAATAGCTAAAAAGATAATGACTTCTTTTGGAATGGTCGGTATTTTGGCAGTCGAGTTATTCTTATCCAAATCGGGCGAAATATTGGTCAATGAAGTTGCACCTCGTCCGCACAATAGCGGCCATCATAGCATAGAAGCCAATATTACTTCGCAGTTTCAGCAACATTTGCGCGCTATTCTGAATATGCCGCTAGGCGATACGAGCGTTCGCACGCCTGCCGCTATGATTAATATCTTAGGTGCAGAAGGCTATACAGGCGAAGCGCAATATCAAAATTTGGATAAACTATTGGCTGAAAGTGGCGTGTTTGTACATTTATACGGAAAAAAAATAACGAAGCCTTCTCGAAAAATGGGACATTTTACAATTATAGATAAGGATATTCAAACCCTTGAAATGAAAGTAGAAAGGCTAAAAGATATAATAAAAGTAGTAGCATAGCATGGCTATCCGAGCCGTGCTACAAAAAAATAATTATGAAACAAGTAGGAATAATCATGGGCAGTAAATCGGACTTACCCGTCATGAAAGATGCTATTGAAATCTTAGAAGAGTTTGGAATACCGTATGAAGTCACGGTAGTTTCGGCGCACCGTACGCCGCTCCGAATGGTAGAATATGCTCAAACTGCTCTTGAGCGAGGATTGAAGGTAATTATTGCAGGAGCAGGAGGTGCTGCGCATTTGCCGGGCATGGTCGCATCATTAACAGTGTTGCCCGTCATAGGCGTACCTGTCAAGTCAAGCAACTCTATTGATGGGTGGGATTCCATTCTATCTATATTGCAAATGCCAAATGGCGTACCCGTAGCAACGGTTGCCCTAAACGCAGCAAAAAACGCTGGGATTCTCGCTGCTCAAATTATTGGCACTTCAAATAATGAGGTTAGTCAGAAATTAATTGCTTATAAAGAACAACTCAAAATAAAGGTTCAAAATCAAGTAAAAGAACTAGATACACATTATAAATAAAACTATTCGATATTTTATTTATATAAATATTATACTCTTAACAAATAGTTAAAATACAAATTTTATTTTTGCACTATTCAATCACTTATCTTAATAAAATTTCTTATTTATGAGAAAGAGACTTTTACAAATCCTTAGCGTGATTGCTATTGTAATGTTAAATATTGCAACAGTAGTAGCACAAGGTACTGTAACGGGTAAAGTAGTAGATGCTACTTCGGAAGAAGGTTTAATTTCGGCAACTATTACTATTAAAGGTACTACAATTGGTTCTGTAACTGCTAATGACGGTAGTTTTACGATAAACAACGTCCCTAGTGGAGAGCAAACCGTAGTCATTACTTACTTGGGTTATACTGATTTAGAACAAACTGTAAACGTATCTAACGGACAAACTACTGATTTAGGCACTATTCAATTATCTTCTGCTTCTATTGGTATTTCAGAAGTACAAGTTATCTCTTCTATCGCTGTGGATCGTAAAACGCCAGTGGCGGTTTCTACCATTAGAGGTGCTGAAATTACTGATTTAGCTGGAAACCAAGAATTTCCAGAGATTTTGAATCGCACACCTTCTGTTTACGCAACTAAAACAGGTGGTGGATATGGCGATGCTCGTATCAATGTACGTGGCTTCGACCAAAACAACACTGCTGTAATGATTAACGGTATTCCCGTTAATGATATGGAAAATGGCCAAGTATATTGGTCTAACTGGGCTGGTTTGACTGACGTAGCTTCTACTGTACAAGTTCAAAGAGGTTTGGGTGCTTCTAAATTAGCTGTACCTTCTGTTGGTGGTTCTATCAACATTATTACAAACCCTGCTGAAAGAACGGCTGGCGGTAGAGTACAATTGGGATACGGTAACGACAACTACTTCAAAGCAACTGCTTCTTACTCTACTGGTTTAATGGTAAATGGTTTTGCGGCTACTTTCCTTGTATCTACTGCTAGAGGTGACGGATACGTGGATGGTACTGCTTTTGAAGCATACAACTACTTTGCATCTTTGTCTTATACGCCTAATGCTAATCATACTTTGGTTTTGACTGCTTTGGGTGCGCCTCAAATTCACAACCAGAGATTGGGTGCAAGCCCTTTTGATAACGTTACTTTGAATACTTTCAGAGAAAGAGGTATCAAATTCAACAACTACTTTGGTTCTTTGGATGGTAAAGAATATTCTTGGAGACAAAACTTCTACCACAAACCTAAAGTATTCGTTAACCATTACTGGACAATCAACGAAAAGACAGATGTGAAAACTTCTGCTTACGTTTCTTTCGGTCGTGGTGGTGGAACTGGACCTCGTGGTCGTTTAAGAAATCCTACTACTTTCGATTCATTCAGTGGCTTCGGTCAGGGCTTACATGACCAAAACGGTCAAGTTCGTTTCGATGACATCGTAGCTTACAACCAAGGTGATTCTATCACTGGTGGCGGTTTTGGTAATGTTGATATCGACCCTGGTACTACTAACAGTTCAGGTGATGGATTTATCCGTCGTGCTTCTATGAATTATCACAACTGGTACGGTATTCTTTCTACAATCACACACGAGGTTTCTGACGAATTGACTTTAACTGCGGGTATTGACGGTCGTTACTACAAAGGCGAACACTTCCGCCGTGTAGAAAACTTGTTGGGTAATACTTCTTATGTATCAAGAGCAGATAGAAATAACCCAACTAATAGCATCACTACTGCGGATGAAGTAAGATTTGGTAACTTCCACAATACTAGCTATCGTGACGGCAACAATGTATTAAACTATTGGAATGATGGTTTAGTAACATGGTTAGGCGCATTTGGTCAATTAGAGTATTCTACTGAAAAATTGAGCTTATTTGGTACATTGACACTTAATCAGCAAGGTTTCAAACGTGTTGATTATTTCAACTATGAAGAAGGCGATACACCTGCTAATGACGTAAATGGAGATGGAGAATACCGTGCTTCTAACTGGGAAAACTTCATTGGTTATGCTATCAAAGGAGGTGCAAACTACAATATTGATGAGAAAAACAACATATTTGTAAATGCAGGTTATTTGACTCGTCCTCCATTGTTTGACGTTGTATTTATCAACTTCCGTAACCAAGTAAATGACAACGCTAACAACCAAACAACTACTTCTTTCGAGGCAGGTTATGGTTACAGAGAAGGTGGTTTGTCATTCAATGCTAACGTATTTAGCACAATGTGGGTACGTCAGTTTGATGCTAACTTCAACTATCGTTATGCTAATGGTGACGAAGTAAACGTTTTGGCAATCTACCAAAATGTAGCTCAATTGCACCAAGGTGTAGAAGCAGAATTGTATTACACGCCAATTCCTAAACTTAGCTTGACAGGTATGGCTTCCGTAGGTAACTACCGTTATGCTTCTGATTTCGATGGTATGTACACGGATACTGACAACAACGTTCCAGTTGTAGATGAAGAGAACTTGCCTTCAAAAATTTCTACAAATAACTTGAAAGTAGGTGATGCTGCTCAAACTTCTTTGGCTGCTTCTGTTGATTTCCGTCCATGCAAAGGCTTGAAATTATACGGTCGTTACCAGTATTTCGATAATTTGTACGCTCAATTTAGAGTTGAAAACGGTGTTCCAGATGAGATTGCTAAATTACCAGCATACAGCTTAGTACATGCAGGTGGTTCTTACAACTTCATGTTTGGTGATACTAAAGCTACATTTGGTTTGAATATCAACAACTTATTGAATACTACTTATGTATCTGAAATGTTTACTAACATTCAGGATGACCCTTCTACTCCTGAGAACGACTTCTACAACAACAAAGGTTTCTTTGGTTTTGGTCGTACTTGGAACGCATTCCTTCGTGTTAATTTCTAAATCTATTCAGCATTTTATTTCTTGAATTTTAGAATCGAAAAGCAGTAATCTCTTCATTGAGGTTACTGCTTTTTTGTTTTTAAAAACTTCGGTTTCTAAATTCCTAAAACCGATTTCAATCCCAAAACATCGCTGATAATATAATCTGGAATCACCGCCGTATCGTTGGTTTTTCCATGAGAATTCCAGCAAGTTTTCAACCCGAAATCTCTACCTCCTCGAATATCTGAATGCAGACTATCACCAATCATTAAAATATCTGACTTATCGGGCGGGCTAGCAATAGATTGATAAGCATAGTCAAAAAACGCGCTTTCTGGTTTTTTAACACCTATTTCATCCGAAACGATGATGCTATCAAAAAAATGTGTCATATTCATTTTTGCCAATCTAGGGCGTTGCACTTCCTTCAAACCGTTCGTCACGATGCTCATCATATAGCCTTTCCGTTTCAATGTTTCTAGCAAATCAAGCACGCCGTCATAAGCATTACTAGCTACCACCAAATTGCCCAAATACCGCTCTCCGAAGTATGCCGCATCCATTTCATTTTCGTTCAATGCCGCAAACAAATCCTCAAATCGCTTAGCTCTCAACCGTTCTGCCGAGATTTTTCCATGCTCAAAATCCGTCCAAATTTGATGATTTATCTTTTGATAAGTTTTGTATATTCTTTCATTACACGCCCTTTCGTGTTCCTCAAAAGTGAGCCAAAGTGATTGTTTACTCGCTGCCGAAAAATCCACTAAAGTATTATCAAAATCGAAAAGCAGCCATTTAAATCTTGTATTTTTCATGCCTTGATTTTATTTTTTTTGAGTTTTATTAAATATTCAAGGTTATCAATCATAATTTCTGTTGCTCTGTATGATTTGGGTTGGGTGGAATAATGCAATGAAGGAATATTAGCAGGTAATAGTGCTGATAAATAGCCCATTTTTTCAATATTCCAACATTTCATTACTCCTTTTTAACCAACCCAAACCATATTGAACCAAGTTTTTAATAAAACTACAATTTTTTATGTTTTTAAAATAAATCTACAAGAAACGGATACTTTTACTTCATTTCCAACTTGATTGAAAATCCAAATTGCACCATTTTGAGTTATAATTACCATTTTCAATGCCCTAAATAAGTGAAATTATACTTGAACTATAAAATTCCGTTTCAACGGATTTCCAATCAAGTTGGAAATCTTTAAGCTATAAACAGTTTGTCCTTACAGGACACCGTTAGTTTCAGAGTTAAGCGCAGCGACTCTGAAACTTGTTATCCTTCACGTCTTAGACGTGCAAAAAACATATTGTCATTGGGAAAACAACGGGGCAAGCCACCGTTGGATAAAAGAATAAAAGCTAAATAAAAAAATCATGTTACGCACTTCGATGTCCCTTTTGGGACAATCTGTTTATAGAATAGAGAAATGACGTTTATAAGCGTTCCGCTAGGAACAGCCTTTTCATTACAGCAGTTAAAAACTTCCATATAAGAAAGTATCGCTAGTTTCAGAGTTAAGCGCAGCGACTCTGAAATTCTTTATCCCTCACGTCTTAGACGTGCAAAAAACATATTGTCATTGGGAAAACAACGGGGCAAGCCACCGTTGGATGAAAAATAAAAACCAAATAAAAAAATCATGTTACGCACTTCGATGTCCCTTTTGGGGCAATCTGTTTATAGAATAGAGAAATGACGTTTATGAGCGTTCCGCTAGGAACAGCCTTTTCATTACCGTTAAGGCTGTTCCTAGCGGAACGCCTAAAATACGCTTAACTTTAAGCTATAAACAGTTTGTCCTTACAGGACACCGTTAGTTTCAGAGTTAAGCGTAGCGACTCTGAAATTCTTTATCCCTCACGTCTTAGACGTGCAAAAAACATATTGTCATTGGGAAAACAACGGGGCAAGCCACCGTTGGATGAAAAATAAAAACCAAATAAAAAAATCATGTTACGCACTTCGATGTCCCTTTTGGGACAATCTGTTTATAGAATAGAGAAATGACGTTTATGAGCGTTCCGCTAGGAACAGCCTTTTCATTACCGTTAAGGCTGTTCCTAGCGGAACGCCTAAAATACGCTTAACTTTAAGCTATAAACAGTTTGTCCTTACAGGACACCGTTTTGCGTAACTGCAGTTAAAAACTTCCATATAAGAAAGTAGTTTCAGAGTTAAGCGCAGCGACTCTGAAACTTGTTATCCCTCACGTCTTAGACGTGCAAAAAACATATTGTCATTGGGAAAACAACGGGGCAAGCCACCGTTGGATGAAAGAATAAAAACCAAATAAGAAGCTTATGTTACGCACTTCGATGTCCCTTTTGGGACAATCTGTTTATAGAATAGAGAAATGACGTTTATGAGCGTTCCGCTAGGAACAGCCTTTTCATTACCGTTAAGGCTGTTCCTAGCGGAACGCCTAAAATACGCTTAAACTTTAAGCTATAAACAGTTTGTCCTTACAGGACACCGTTAGTTTCAGAGTTAAGCGCAGCGACTCTGAAACTTGTTATCCTTCACGTCTTAGACGTGCAAAAAACATATTGTCATTGGGAAAACAACGGGGCAAGCCACCGTTGGATAAAAGAATAAAAGCTAAATAAAAAAAATCATGTTACGCACTTCGATGTCCCTTTTGGGACAATCTGTTTATAGAATAGAGAAATGACGTTTATGAGCGTTCCGCTAGGAACAGCCTTTTCATTACTGCAGTTAAAAACTTCCATATAAGAAAGTATCGCTAGTTTCAGAGTTAAGCGCAGCGACTCTGAAATTCTTTATCCCTCACGTCTTAGACGTGCAAAAAACATATTGTCATTGGAAAACAACGGGGCAAGCCACCGTTGGATAAAAAATAAAAACCAAATAAAAAAATCATGTTACGCACTTCGATGTCCCTTTTGGGACAATCTGTTTATAGAATAGAGAAATGACGTTTATGAGCGTTCCGCTAGGAACAGCCTTTTCATTACCACAAAGGCTGTTCCTAGCGGAACGCCTAAAATACGCTTAAACTTTAAGCTATAAACAGTTTGTCCTTACAGGACACCATTTTTGCGTAACTGCAATTCATTTTTATATTCTTATTCTAAAAAAGCAATTTTTTTACAAAAACTTAACTTAGTTTAAAATCCAAACAAACTACTATGAAACCCTTCAACTTCCCAACGAAATAACGCCTCATAAATATAACCTTTTATAATATAATGCTATCGGAAGAATCTCCAAACCATTACTAGAACCTCACAATATCAAGGCTTTACGAAATATCGTTTTAGAATTTTTTAATCAAATCTCAACCTTTACCTTTGCCGTCTTTTTGAGTGAGATAAACTTATTTTTCTCTTTTTTTTATAAAAAAACTCAACCATAAAAAAACAAATACAACATAATAAATGAAACAGTATTTTAATCTTTTTGACTTAAAACAAGAAGTCAATTATAAAAATGAAATTCTATCGGGCTTGACCGTTGCTTTGGCATTAGTCCCCGAAGCCGTCGCCTTTTCATTGATAGCAGGACTTTCGCCGCTTACAGGATTGTACGCTGCCTTTATGATGGGTTTGGTCACTTCCATTTTGGGCGGAAGACCTGGCATGATTTCAGGCGCAACGGGCGCAGTAGCCGTAGTTATTATTGCATTGGTAAGTTCTCATGGCGTAGAATATGTATTTGCCGCAGTGATATTGGCTGGATTATTACAAATGGCAGCCGGTTTTCTTCGGCTTGGTAAATTTATAAGGCTAGTGCCGCATTCGGTCATGTTTGGCTTCGTGAACGGACTTGCCATCGTTATCTTTTTGGCGCAACTCGACCAATTCAAATCAGGGGAATCGTGGATGAATGGCACGCCATTATATATGATGTTGGGCTTAGTTTTGCTGACAATGCTCATTATTTGGGGCTTGCCCAAACTCACAAAAGCCGTTCCTTCTTCATTAGTAGCTATTATTGTAGTCGCTGCCATTGTGATTGGTTTCAATCTGGATACCCGCACGGTAGGCGATATTGCTTCTATTCAAGGTGGTTTTCCGCCTTTCCATATTCCTGCCATTGCATTTTCTTGGGAATCGTTGGTTGTCGTATTTCCTTATGCTTTGATTATTGCAGGCGTAGGATTGATTGAAAGCCTGCTGACACTCAACTTGATAGACGAAATCACGGGAACTCGTGGGCGAGGTAACAAGGAATGTGTGGCGCAAGGAGCAGCCAATATTTTGACAGGATTTTTCTCAGGCATGGGCGGTTGTGCGATGATTGGACAAAGTTTGATTAACATTTCTTCGGGCGCAAGAGCGAGGTTGTCGGGTTTGGTAGCTTCTGTGATGCTATTGGTTTTCATTATGTTTGGCGCAAGCTACATCGAGCAGCTACCTATGGCGGCACTTACAGGCGTAATGATAATGGTGGCTATCGGCACATTTGAGTGGGCGAGTTTACGCACTTTTGGCAAAATGCCTTTGGTAGATGTTCTCGTGATGGTTTTGGTGGCAGGTATTACCATTTTTATGCACAATTTGGCATTAGCCGTCTTGATAGGTGTTATTATTTCGGCATTGGTGTTTGCGTGGGAAAATGCTAAACGCATTCGTGCGAGAAAGAGTATTGATGAAAATGGCGCAAAACATTACGAAATTTATGGGCCGTTGTTCTTTGGTTCGGTTGCTGTTTTTAATGAAAAATTCGATGTGCAGAACGACCCGAAAGAAGTGATTATTGATTTTGCGGAAAGTAGAGTAGCCGATATGTCGGGCATTGAAGCCTTGAATAAACTAACAGAACGCTACCAAAAAGCTGGCAAAACCATTCACCTGAAACACCTTAGCGAAGATTGCAGAAAACTATTGAAAGATGCAGAAGAAATCATCGAGGTGAATATTATCGAAGACCCTAAGTATAGAGTCGTTTACGATTTGGTTAAATAGGGTTTACTTTTAATAAGAATCTGTCGCTTGCCTGCGGTAGGCGACAGATTCTCATTTCTCTGTTTTGCGTAAGCAAAATTTATCCATGCGGAGGAGTCACGAAATATCTAATTATCTGGCGGTGAGCTTCTAAAACCCGAATTAGTCGTTTTATTTCTGGTTCGGAAACGAATAATTTCTTTTCTTAGGTTATTAGACAACGATTTTGAATTTGCTTCCCAAACCTTTATCGAACGGTCTTCGCTCACAGTGTAAATTTTATCTTCTTCCTTGCTGTAAGCAATATCCCAAATCCATTTTCGGTGCCCAATGAGCGGAATACGCTGCTCGTTATAAGTTTGAATATTCCAAATTTTAGCCACCTGGTCGAGTCCCGAAGAAATGAGTTGTCTGGCATCATTACTAAACAATAACTTTGTCACGGTTGATTTATGCTCCGTTTGTGTTTCGTAAACGCAATCCTCGTTTTTAGCCAAACAATCCACATTTTTGATATTTGCAATTCGGACACTACCATTTTTGAAGCCAACTGCTACAAGATGTTCGCCAGTAGAAGTGATGCCAATAGACGACGAGGAAGGAATATTATTATCAAAAGCAATTGGCAAGCTCGGCGAAGTGGTAATATCCAATTTTGCTAAATTGTATTCTATCTCAAAAGTCTGAAAAGTATTTTTATTTGCCGCAAAAAGGTATTTTCCATCAGGGCTAAAAGTAGCGGTTTGAATATCATCTATCTTAAAATTGCCTTTAATGTTCAACAGCAACCCTTTTTTATTCCTTTGGTCTTTGTGCAGCGTACCAATATACAACCTATCCCCTCCAGCAAAAGCAATAAAAAATCGTCCTGGAGAAGGTTCTACCACTTCAATATAACTAATACTCCCATCAAATTTAGGGATATTAAATCTTCGTTCTTTATACTCTACTTCATTGGTTTTCTGATTTAAAGTATATTCAAATGCCAATAAATCGCCCGTATAAGTCCCAACAATGAGCAATCTACCATTGTGACTAAACGTCATTGAGCGAGGGCGGCTAGTTAGTTTTAAGCGTTGCGAACTCAAAGAATCTACAATATACAAACGCTCTTTTTCGGTAGCATACGCCGTTATTACTTTTCGGCTAGGCGAATAAGACGTGGCAATACAGCGCACCGCTGCATCCTGCGTTTTATAAATCGGAGAGATTTCATCATCATTTAGGTTATCCCTGTTATCGTCCAAAAAGGTGCGATAAGCAAATTCTAAAGCCGCATAAGTATCAGGATTTTGCTTTGGTCCATTTTTGCTTACGTTCAAGCTATCCGCTACCAGAGCGAGTTTTGCGCCCTCTATCAGTTTTCCTTCTTGAATGAGGCGTATCGAACGGTTAGCTACTACGATGGCTTGCGCCAAATCTCGGAGTGAGTCGCCCGCTTCTTTTTCTAAAATGGCGATAATCCGCAAGGAGTCTGCCCTAGATGCTTGTAGCTTTGCTTCTAAGGTTTTTGTTTTCGCTATTGCCTCTGCTCGCAATGCTGTGGCAGCGTTATCTTTAGCCTTTTTTTCTGCTTTTCGAGCAGCTTCCGCATTATCTTTAGCTTCTTTTTCTGCCTTTCGAGCGGCTTCCGCAGCTATTTCTGCGGCTTTTCTCAATACGTCTGCTCTCGCTGCGGCTTCTTCGGCTTCTTGCTCTTTCACTACCGCACGGTTTAGCGCATCTTGCAAGTCTTGTTGCTGCTTATTGATAGAATCATTCTTCGCTAATATCTCATCATTTTTCAATTCGAGTTCTATTCGCTGTTTGCGAAGTTCGTGGTTTTTAGCCGAAATATCTCTTGCTCGCTCTTGCGCCTGATAAGATTGCACCGAAGCGATGCCGCCAAAAAGCGTTAATAAACCAATAATCCCAATAACGATAAAGTTTTGATTTCGCTTTTTGCGCTCAATGTATTTATAACTTTTTTCTAAAAATTGATTCTCTTCTTTTGAAATATTAACCGTAGTAAGAAATGGCGCAACATACTCATAGTCATCTTTCCCCAT
>CALOED010000089.1:0-39924 GCA_942492005.1 uncultured Saprospiraceae bacterium | reverse complement strand
ACTGATGTTTTGATTATTCAAAACAGTACCAGTATTGCTTCTTGCGGCTGCTTGATATTTAAAAAGTTCGGGAGATTGCGCAATACTTAATCCGATAACGCCTACTAATAGTAGAAAAGTAAATATGTATTTAAAGTTTTTCATAGTTAATTATTTAGTTTTTTTGAATTTTGATAACTGAAACCAACTGACCATTCTCATTTGTGATTTTTAGAAAATACACCGCACTGGCTAAATGTGATAAGTCAAGGGATTGGACTTTTTCTGTCAGATGTGCAGATGCGACCAACCTTCCTAAAACATCCATACACTCTAGCTTTAGTTGCTTGTCGGTATCTTTTTCTATATAAATATTTGAATGAAAAGGGTTTGGATAGCTGGTTATTTGAATGCTACTCATAGGCTGACGAGTAGATACAAATATGATTTCCGCTTGTTGAAAACCCTCCGTTAAGGTAATTGTAGAAGCCGTAAAAGTCGCCGTTGAAATTTCGCCTAGTGTCCAGTCGAGCTGAAAATTGCCACTCGAAAACTCAGCACCTGCACTCGAAACTACATCATGAGATAGTTGTTGAGCTTCGCTTGTGAAGCAAAATAGACACCCCACAAAAAAGAGTAAAAGTCTTTTAATCATTTAATTAGCGTTTATTTTGATAAATATTTATTTGATTCGTTTACATTCGGATAAGCGTTTTCTTATAAAAACTTTCAATGTATTATCATCAGCGAATTGCTTCCTATTGCCACAATTGCATAAATCCGTCAAGGGATTTTTATCAATAATCTTATTAAACAAAGTATCTAAAGGCGGAGCTTCTTTTAGCTGGCTGTATTCTTCGTAGGTGTATTTTGTAAAAGCTACGTTTTCATTTATTCCTCGATTATCCAACCAATAGCCTTTGGAAAGCTTAGTCGGTTTTGCCAATTCACCTCGAAAATAAACGTCTTTCGGAGCGGGATAAAATACAATTCGGCTCTTATCTTCCGAAAGCAAGACAGGTACTCGGTTTTCGTAATTTGCCTTTGTTTTATACACTAAAGTATTTAACCCCGAAAAATCTAGAGTCTGGATTTTAGCTACGTTTTTGTGGGCAGCAGTACATCCTACCAGTCCGATTATTAGAAGTAATAAGAATTGTTTCATAATTAATTTCATAATATCTATATTAATGAAAATCAAATGATTGCAATCAATTTTTTAAAAAATAACTTAGGCAAATTGAAAACAGTTTCCCATGTAAATACTAGACTTTATTCACAAAACTAAGTAGTCGGAGAGAATGATACAGCCTATGGGTTTTAGCCCATTGGGGGGCAGTTATTAACAAAATAAATATGTCCAGGTACTTAAATTCTACTGATTATAACGGTTTGCAGATTTAATATAAAAGCCGTTAAAGTGGCTAAATTATCGCTCCTTTCTTTCAACCCACCATTTAAATGGTGGGCTAACTTCTACATGAGCAACTTATATGCATTGTAGCTAAAGGCTAGTGAATAATAACAAACTTTTTAAGCCAAGTATTTTCGTTGGATTTTACTCTAGCTATGTAAGTGCCTTCTGCCAATTGAGTAGCCGAAATCTTTAGATTTTCTGAAATTTGTACCTGTTGAATGTCTAAACGTTGTCCTGCCATATTCAATATTTCTATTTCCGCATCTTTTCCAATCCACTCTTTATTCTCAAAATTTAGAATAATATGCTCATTGGCAGGGTTGGGAAACAATTGAATACCTTCGCTATTTGCAACTTCTTTGCTACTTGAATATACTGAACGTGTAATTTGCATATCCAACAAATAAGTTCCTGTCATGCCTGCAAAGTAAGGGGCTACTTGAAAATATATCGAACCACCTCCAATTACCGTAAAATTGCCATCTATATTTATATCATCATAAGGATTAGACCAACCGTTGCCCGCATCATAAGACCATAGCACATCGCAAGTATATGAATTGCCATTATTTGAATTATAGCTATCGTGCGCTCTGGTATTAAATGTATAACTATAACCCGATGGTAAGTTTAACTTATAATAATCAATATCCGTTTGCGTGTGTAAGCTCGAACCATTGGTTTTAACCGTTGTGCTGTTGCCCGAAAAAGATAACGGTAAGGCATATGCGCTTGAGTTGCTATTATTGTTTTCGTAGATGTCGGCTGGTAATTGCGGTTCGGCAATAACAATCTGAATAGGGTTAGGATAGCTACTCGTAGCTTCTACCAATTCCCAACTGCCGCCAGTGCTAATTTGCCAAGCTGCCAATAAATATGTTCCAGGTTGTACGTTGAGTCCTGTAGTTGAAAAATTCAAGCCGCCCGTATAATGGCAATTGCTGCATAAAGATAGATTGTTAATACCATCAATAAGCTCTATCCAATTGCCATTCAAATCATGTAAATCAATAGAAACATCTCCATTGAAGGCACTTGTGCCATAATTTCCAATATCAAAATTGAATGTAGCAGCTTGGTTTTGAGTTATTGTTGAAGGATTGGCAGTGATATTTGAATACATTCTAATATCGTTGGTATTGTTATAAATGATTGTAACGGGAATCAGATTGGTATAAGCACCATTACCTGCTTGCTGCCAATTACCGCCATTAGGTTTTACAAATATTCCAATATAATAACTACCTGGAGCAGCCGTCAATCCAGCATTGGTAAAAGCGAGAGGATTGGTGTAATGATAACCCGCTGGCAATCCAGAATTTTCGGTATAAGTGCCTACTGTTTCTACAAAATTATAGCTTTGGTCAAATAAGGCGGCGGTTACTTCTCCTAAAAATGACGAATTACCATTGTTTTTAATGTTTGTTGTTACCGTTACACTCTGCCCCGAAAGGATTGGAGATGGGTTTACGGTTATCGAAGCATGTAAATCAATAGAAGTGGCATTTGTACCACTGCCGCCGTTAGCTGGTTCTATTCCTTTAATGATGACTTGCAAATTATTGTAGCCACCAGAGCCACCGCCTGTCCCAACCGAGTTGGGGTTGAGTTGGTTGTGACAATAATAACCATCCATCATGCCACCCCAGCCCCAATTCATATGGAAAAAGTCTGCATTGTCGTATCCATCACAAACAAAAGCATGACCGCCTCCTGAACCAGAACCACCATGAAGAATCGGGCGACTTGCATTGATTTCGCTTTTGAGTAAATTTATCCAACTAGAGTTGTTGTAGTTGGTTCTTGTTTCGCCAGTCAATGTACTTTTGTATCCAAAATGATTGCGAAAAGCGGACTCTGCGCTCGGATAACCTGACGGCCCAATAATAGAAGCCCAACTCACAGAACCATAATCCATATCTACCGAAACGCCACAATGATACATTAACTGTGCGACTGCCGAATTAGGGCTAAACACGGCGTTTGGCATTGAACTCCAATTGTACGTTGCGCCTGCAAAATTTGCTGAAAGTGTACCATAATATGGATGATTGTAAGAATGAAAACCCGTGCCTTGCTGTGGGTAATTCCAATATTTCATCACTTGTGCCATAGCCGTGGCTACGCAACCGGTCACCGAACCAGAAGGACATTGACTCGCATAATAGCTGTCTTGATTCCAAGTAGTGGTAAGTAATGGAGCAATGCTCCCTCTTTGAGCAGAACCATGGGTATAATTTCCTCTGATTAGCTCATCCCAAGTTGTTGTGATTTCTTTTGTCGCTTTCAAATTATTTACAATGACGTAATGTATTTCTTGCTCATATACTTCAAACCATTTTTCGGCATTGATAGGCATATTCGTTTCATCAAAAGCACTTGTCAATGAATACCCTATAATGGGATGCGCTCTATCGTCTCCGCTGACCATGACAAAACCGCCATGTTGCGTGGAACTCAAAATGTAAAAAGCTGGTAAACTTACGGGTGCATTATCTTCTTGTATCTTTATCAAATGTTGATATTGTAAATCAAATTGAGGCGAATTTGAGTTACTTGATAACGATTGATAAAAATGATTGGCTACGGTAATAGCGGTTGATAAGTCTATTTTCTTGGCTATTGCCGATTGAGAAAATATAAATAATGAGATGATTAGTATAAGTTTTCTTTTCATTTTGTTTATCGTTTAAATGTTACAATGGATTTATTGAGTTGGTAGATATTCTTGATTTCCTAAAATCCAATGTCATACCATGACGTATTCCAAAGCAAGCCATTTACAAAATTTTGATAATATATAGTATAGCTCATGTCTCCATTAGCTACTGCACCCGCATTGAAATAAGGATCTACACCTTTAGTCCAGTATGGATAAGGGTCGTTCACTTTCAATACTAAAATATTTGAGCCATCAATATAATAGCCAGTAATAAGTGCAACGTGCATAGAAGTGCCAGGCAAAACAAAATGAGAACCAGGATTGATGCCTGCAATAACAGGTTTGTTTTGATTGAGTTGATTGATTAAAAAAGCATCGCTCAAATAATTGGAAACAAACGAGCTTTGTAGAGAAGTATTAGATTCGTATAAATCTCTACACGCCACTTTTGGATAAGAGGATAGCATATAAGAAACCATTTGCGGCTCGCCAGCAGGTCGAACACAGTTGCCACAATTGGCATTGCAAGCATCGCAGCCGCCATTTAGAGAATATCCAACTGCGGCTACAATACCGCATTGAAAGTCGCCACCTGGATTGACTGTCGGAAGTCCAAAATGTTTAAATATCATTTCTCCTACTGCCAGCCAACACCAAACTTCGGTCTGTTGATAAACGGCGGGAATATTCATACTGTTAGGATTTCCAGCACCACAACCATTGACTATTCCATCAAATTCGCATAAGCATAAGTCGTGATAAGTCGCATTCGGGTCATAGTTGGTAGCCAATTCGCTTTTGCAACCAGTGGTAAAATCCAATGTAAATTCGTCGCAACCAGCCACGAATACCGCACTAATGATGATTAATAAGAAGAGTAGATTTTTCATAGCGTATTATTAAAATAGTACTGTCGAACCTGTCTGCTGACAAAGGCAGGTTTATTCGACTAGGTAAGTCTCTTAGTTATTGATCTTTAGATATTTATAAAAATTGCAGAAAACTCTTACTACTGGATATTTTGTTTCTGACCTGCGAAGTTTTGAAAACTTTGTAGGTCTAAATTCTTGATAAGTTGAGACTTACAAAGTTTTGAAAACTTCGCAAGTCAAGTCATTTTGTAAAATGTCCAATATTAAGAGAGAACTATAAAATTCAAAATATCAATTGGTAATCAAATAATTAAAGTAGAAACAAGTTATTGATTAGTTTTATCCTACTGACTATCATTTGATTTTAATCGGTATATAGCAAATAACCCATTTGTAAGGTCAAACCTTTGTTATTTACTAAGTAATCGGTGCTTGACCTTGAGTAGCCTAAGGCATTCTCAAACTTGATATTTTTAACGCCCCAATTGTAGCCGAAAATAATCGTCCACCCCATATAGGCCAATCCTGCTTCTACTGAAAATCCAAAATCAAATTTATCCGCAGGTTTTTCAAAATTGACTTCTTTTGTTCCAAGCCTAGTACCAGTATTTGTTCCTCTTTCAGAAATCTCTCCGCCTATTACATAGTCAGCGAATAATTTACCCTGAACTATAATTCCGTGATAGTTATAATCCGTTACATATTCCCCATTTGAAAATACTTCATCAATAGCGACATACATAGCAACGGGCAAATAAAGTCCGATATAATTTAGGCTAACATTGCGTTTTATTAAATCGTTTTGAAGTATTGACAGGTCTTTGTAGTATTCGTCAGAGCCGTTTTCGACTAGAAATATTTCAGGAGAAAATGAGAACACATCACTTTCCCCTAAGTAGAAGTCTAATTTGATTCCACCTGTTCCTCCTTGTTGAGAATCTGTATCAAAATTATTGATCTGCTTCACTTGATTGCCATGCTCAAACGAAGATGAACTCCCTCCGCCATTAACGCCAATGCCTTTTAATTGGGCAAATCCTATAAAGTAAAATGAAATGAATAATACGGTAAATAGAAATTTAAGTAATGTTAAGGTTTTCATATTTCTTAATGGTTTTATAAGGAAATTCATGTAGAAGTTCATAAACACATGGGTATAACAATAATAAAAGCACGATTTCCATATCGATTTTTACGGTAAATCTTGTTATTACCAAACAAATGTATTACCTATGCTATGTAATTGAAATACCCTCTAGAGGGTATTTTTAAAAAAAAACAACATCATGAATTTAAAATTAACTATCTGGTGTTGGCTATTTTTTATGGCGAGTACTCGATTGTATAGTTATTCGGACACTTTAGGTATTGGCAAGGATTTCAAAGAAATTTCCATTCAGCATTTTGGAAAAGTTTTTTTGACAAAAAAGGCAAACCTAAGTATTGACTCTATTCGTTCGCTGCCTTCCGCTGCCTTTCAATCGCTCGAACTCACGGGCAATACCTTTTCACCTTCGGATAATCGGTATTGGTTCAAGTCAATTATCAAAAATGAAAGCGATACCCTTTTGCGATTGATACTTGAAATCAGAAACCCTTTTTTGAACTATATTCAATTTTATGAAGTCCGCCAACAGCATCTAAAAACATCTATTCCGATGGGCGATGATTTTGTATTTAGTCAAAGAATCATTGATTATCAAAATTATCTCTATCCTTTAGAAATCAAAGCAGGAGAAACGGTAGAGATTTTTGCCTTTATGCGAAAAATTGGCGAAAGCATGATGATAAAAGGCAGCTTGTGGCAAGCCAAAGAATTTCATATGCAAGGTAGGCGTTCTGCTTTTAGTTTCACTTTATTCGTTGGCTTTTTGGCGTGTATTAGTTTTTTTCTTTTGCTTGTATTTCTTATGACACGCCAGCGATTGTTGTTTTATTTTTTGATGTATGTTGTGGCTTGTACCTTATCTATTTTGTTGGCTTTAGGCTATGGTTTTATGTATCTGTGGCCGAATGTACCGCATATCAATGATTTAGGGTATTTGTTTTTGCAAGTCTATTTTTTGAGTTTGATTGCGCTCACGCGTTCTTATCTGAATAGCAAAGAACACACGCCTAAATTAGATAAAGCACTCAGGCTTGCCCAATTTCTTTTTGTGGCTTTTATTCCCGCTGCTATTTTCAATCAACACTTGCCATTGCTCATTAAAACAGCTTTGACGAATATCGCTCATGTTTATTATCTCGCCGTAATTACTTGTATTATTTTGACCGTAATTGTGATATTTAGAAAACAAAAAAGCAATTGGATACTGCTCTTTTTATTTGGTTTTTTGTTTGGAATGGTAGCACTTAGCTTGTTTGCTTTTGAGTATCAAGGCTGGGTGAATAACTATTGGAGTGTTGTTATTACTATGATTTTGATAACTATTGATTTCACCATTTTGATGCTTGTCATTGGTCATCAAATTCGCTTGTCATTTCTAAAAAATATAATACTTCAACAAGAACTTGGCAAAAATCAATTAATGGCAGCAAATATTTTATTGGAAGGGCAACGCATTGAACGACAACGACTTTCAGAAGAATTGCATCATGGTATTAGTATAAAATTGGGATTGCTACGCTTAAAGTTATCCAAGGTGTTAAAATCGCATCCAGAGGAGAAAAGCTTGATTGAAAACGTCGGAAATATTGCCAATGAAATTCGAGATTTCACACACGCTATTTCGCCTTTTAATACCAAAAATCAATCTTTACAGGAAGCTATCGAAACGTTGATTTATGACGTAGAAGAGCAAACGGCTATTCATTTGGAGCTGGACTTGGCTGCCTTTGATGAACAAAAACTAGCCCCGAAAGGCAAAGAAGCGGTGTTCCAAACGCTTCAAGAGTTGTTGAATAATAGCATCAAACATTCCGAAGCATCGACAATTGATATTTCAATAAAAAATAAGCGTAATCGCTTTTATTTAACCTTTCAAGACAATGGAAAGGGCTTTGATGTTCATTCTCAAAAGATGGGTATTGGATTAAAAACCATTCGATCTAGAGCGCAGTTATTAGGTGGCAATTTTACAATTCAATCCGGTGAGCATGGAAGTCAATTTGAATTTTCATATCCTATTGCCTAAAGAGCTTTGCTAGTTCGGTAGCGGAATGTACATCCAATTTTTTAAAAATATTTTTGCGATGCGTGCCAACTGTGTTGATACTTATGAAGAGTTTTTCGGCAATCGTCTGATTGTCTAAGCCTTCGATGATAAGTTCAATGATTTGGCGTTCTCTTTTTGTGGCATTCATTTTTTTGGAAAAAGCATCATCAAAAGTCGTATTGTCTTCTTTTTGATAGGTAAAATTATACTTTGGAATTTTGACTTTTGCCCCAATGTGTTTTTTGCCCTCTGCCAAATCTTTCAATGCTTGAAGCAATTCGTCCTCCGTTGAATCCTTCAATATATAGCCATTTACCTTTTGCTCAAATGCTTTGCGAACTATTGGTGGCATATTGTAAGAAGTGTAAATCAAAATTTTGATTCGAGGAGATTGACTTTTGATAGCCGCTATCCAATCTAAGCTATTTTGTCCGTTTAGGTTCAAGTCTAAAATCAAAATATCGGCAGGCTGTTTCAATAGCTCGTTAAGTTCTTCAAAATTAAAGGCACAGCCAACCAGTTCATAATGATCTTGAAGCGTTATGAATTGTTTTATCCCTTCTATAATCAATGGGTGGTCATCTGTAATAATAACTTTTTTCCGCATTGTTTTTTGTTTCAAGATAGCCAAATATTACCTTCGCTAAAGATGTGCTTCTTGCCAAAACTCCAATTTGAGGTGTTTTTTATCGCCTTTATTTTTTGGTATTTTACTAAAGAAAGTCAGTCCCGTTTCCTTTTCTACTTCAAATACAGGCATTGCAAAGTCCCAAATTTGGCTCGCACGAAGCGGCTTATTAGGCATAATAAAACCTATAAATCGACGGTATTTAAAAGAGTACGCCACTTTGTAAAAGGCCTTCGGCACTGGAATTTCATTGACACGTTTGCTGCGCTGACCGTAAACAGGGCCCGTGTAAACCACCATTTTGCCAAGCGTGTAAGTCCATTCTCTTTCAAGATTTTCGAGTTTACTCCACGCCTGACGGTTGAGTTTTGGGTCTTGCATTGCTACGTTAGCCATTGAGAAAGTTTCCAAATTACTCTTTACCGTAAAATCAATCGCTGCACTTGGCGCAAGGTGTCCTTTGTCGTAGCCCGTATTCGTAAAATCTTCTGGTTTGGTGCGAAAACGTTCGGGTAAGTCAGGGTCGGGATAGAAGGCTTCGGCTCGTGCCACATCTATTCCAACCGAACCTTTGGTCATAATATAAGCGACCCAAAGCGCACATTTTCTATCAAAACTGTACCCCAAACTAAAACCATCTTTGTCCAATACCACATCGGTTTTGCAAGGCACACCATATTTTTTGTGATTGCGAAAAGCATAAATCCACGCATACAGTCGGTGCGCATTTGGCATAATGTAATAGATTACAAAACTATGCGCCATGCCGCCTAAAAAAAATCCTATGGAAGCAATCACTATCTCTCTAACCGTCATTTTTACTTCTTTTAATAAGAAGAGCCGATTGTTTTCAACCGACTCTTCTTACCTGTTTTATCTATTTCTACCATACTGTTCGTGGCTCGATACCCAATCCGAAGAAGAGATAGCCGAAGCCAACGACAATTCGCCTGCAAGCACTACTGCGGCTACTATTTCAGCAAATTTACGAACTTTATCTTTTCCATAACAGCCCATCAATTCTAAACATTCTCGCTGCGTTGCCAACCCTGTACCACCACCATAAGTAGCTACAATAAGCGATGGAATAGTGATAGAGGTATATAAATCGCCCTCTGGCGTGAGTTCACAATAGAATATGGCTGCGGAAGATTCTGATACGTTAGCCACATCTTGCCCCGTTGCCATAAATATTGCCGTGATGGCATTGGCAGAATGCAAACCATTATTATTTGCGCCCGAAAGGATAGCACCTACGTTCGCTACTTGATAATGATATGCCAAATTTTCAGGCTCTACACGCATATTTTGCACCAATACCTTTCTTGGAATAATACATTCTGCTGTCACTCGCTTGCCACGAGTGTGCATGATGTTTACTTGAGAGGCTTTTTTGTCGGTAGCCAAATTGGATTCTAAGTAGAATTTTTCAATTCTAGGGCCTTTATAATTGTCTATAATCCAACTGCAAGCCGCAAAAGTAGCTCGCCCAACCATGTTTTGACCAGCCGCATCGCCAGTGAAATAATTGAAGCGCAGGTAAGCAAATTTGTTAGAAAGATATGGGTCAATGTATTTCAAACGCCCAACTCTAGTCGTAGCCTCTGCTTCGTTTGCAATCTGATTGAAATGCTCTTTTACCCATGCTACAAAATTTCTTGCGCCTCGTGCATCTTCAAAAACAAAAACAGGCGCACGCTGCATCGCATCTTCTACGATAGTCGCTTTTACGCCGCCAGAGAGATTCATGAGCTTGATACCACGATTGTAAGATGCCACCAAAGTGCCTTCCGTAGTTGCCATAGGAATTAAAAAATCGCCGCTAGCATACTCCCCATTCACTCTGATAGGCCCAGCTATTCCCATCGGAATTTGTGCAACTCCTGTAAAATGTTCGCAGTTTCCAGTCAGAATATGTGGGTCAAATGAATATTGACCAACGTGATTTAATTCAGAATCAGAGAATTTGGAGGCAAATTTTTGTCTTTCCTTAATCGCTTTTTCCGAGTAATCGTCTTTAATATCTCTAGGGATTCTTATCAAATCTTCATTCTTTTCAGCAATAGAGGCATCTACTTTCAATGATAATTTTCCGAAAGGTTTGGCTTTGAATACCAATTTAATATCGTGCTTACCTTCGTCCAAACTTTCCATTTCGGCATAGATGTCGATGATTTGGCGCAAAGGAAAGTCAATTGGACTTTTTTCGGAAATGTCCTTTGGATTGTACGTTTCGCCTTCTACCACTAGCTTAATTTTATCTAAGCTCACTTCTTGTCCCCCTATGGATAGGCTTCTGACTTGATTGACTTTGGCATCGCTGAGGCGATTTTTTAATGAAAATTTAACACCATTAGGCGTGTTTTCTAAACTCCCGAAGGTGTAAAGCTGCTTTAATACGAGACTAGGTATTATCATTTTGAATACTGTTGATATGGTTGATAATATTAAAACCGTTATGGTTTATATTAATAATAAGAAAAATATTTTTTAAATCTAAGAAGTTACAATCAGCAATTCCCCGTAAGGAATATTTAACCTGTTGCTTCTTTTTAGCTGGAAAAAGAAGAGTCTTAACGCTACTTTATATTTTCGCTATCTTTTTTCCTTATGGGGAATTGCTGCATTACAACACTATAAAATCATAACACGCTACTTTACAACAGTTTGTAAGACTCTTGCTGGCTCTTTAATTTACGAATTTTCAAACATTGGAAACTAAGGTAATAAAAGAAAATATTTATTTTGAGGTAAGGAAATAGATTTATTTATTTTTGAAAAAAAATTGCTATTATTTTTACAAAAAAATAAAATTAATTTACTCTAGAGATGATTTAATGCAGTGTTTCAAAAATAAGTTAATCTTTTTTCCAATGGTGGCTTGCCCCATTGTACTTTGGTTTTCAATGTAAACAAGGCAGCAAGCTACCTTGGAGTATATAAATAAACTTTTGAAACACTGCATTTAATGCACTATTTAAAATGAAAAGAGATTTAAAACTGTATGGTTTTAAGAAAAGAGAATAAACAAAAACTATCAAAGCGAAGTACATGAAAAAAACTATGACTACACTATTTTACTGTTTTTTAGCAATTCTTCTTATTCAATGCGATGCCAGCAAACAACAAAATACTCGTCGAGATTATACCTTAATTAATCCTAACACTTATCAAATTTACGAAACGGCTAAGGATGCAAAATATGCTTACACTTCCGAAGACCCTGTAAAAGTGGGCGGTCATTACATCAATGAAGGCGTATTGCACCAAAGGCGTTATCTCAACGCATTACTTGGACCTAATGGCGAAAAAGTAGATTATAAAAATATTGGAAGTTGTTGTTTTAATCAAGAACAGGGCAAGGAAGGCAAAGTCATTTTGAAAATGATTGATAAATACGAATTGAACTACGAAGGCAGCGAACGTCGGTTTATTATTTTTATAACCACTTTTGAAAAAGATGAAATGAAAGCTCCGAAAGGTTTTACTTTTAAGATTGAGTAACTGCTATAATATGGTACTCATTTCCGAAACAACACGAACAAAAGAATATTCCTCTGCCTATTTTTCAGTTAAAAATCTTCGATTCGTAACCAATCCACCATTTTTCATAAATTTGCAGCGATTTTTCACTAAACTATTAAAACAGCGTTTTTGAAAAACGTAAAAAGTAAAGAATATGGCAAAGACAGACCGTTTTCAAAGTCATGACTATTATAATATAGATGAACTTTTGAGCGAAGAACACCTTTTGGCGAGAGATGCCGTCAGAAACTGGGTATCGCAAGAAGTGATGCCCATTATTGAGGATTATGCCGAGCGTGCGGAATACCCCAAACACTTGGTGAAAGGCTTGGCAGAGATTGGTGCTTTTGGCCCGAGTTTGCCAGCAAAATACGGCTGTGGCGGTATGGACGAAATCGCTTACGGTATTATCATGCAAGAGTTGGAGCGAGGCGACTCGGCAGTGCGTTCAGCGGCATCGGTGCAAGGCTCATTGGTCATGTATCCTATTTATAAATTTGGCTCAGAAGAGCAGCGCATGAAATATTTGCCCAAATTAGCGGCTGGCGAACTGATAGGCTGTTTTGGATTGACCGAACCCGACCATGGTTCTAATCCGGGCGGCATGATTACCAATATCAAAGATGATGGCGATGTTTATATTTTGAATGGCGCAAAAATGTGGATTACCAATTCTCCGATAGCGGATATTGCCGTAGTGTGGGCAAAAGATGAGGAAGGAATTGTGCGTGGTCTGATTGTAGAAAAAGGCATGAAGGGATTGTCTGCACCTGAAATACACGGCAAATGGTCGTTGCGGGCTTCTTGCACAGGCGAACTCGTATTTGAAGACGTGAGAGTGCCTAAAGCAAACCTTTTGCCGAATGTAAAAGGTTTGAAAGGACCTTTGAGTTGTTTGTCGAAAGCGAGGTATGGAATCGCTTGGGGCGTATTGGGCGCAGCTATGGATTGCTACGATTCGGCTTTGCGCTACTCGCAAGAGCGGATTCAGTTTGGCAGACCGATTGGCGGTTTTCAATTGACGCAAAAGAAATTGGCGGAAATGATTACCGAAATCACAAAAGCCCAACTCCTAGCTTGGCGACTCGGAACGCTGGCAAATGCGGGTAAAGCTACGCCTGCTCAAATCTCTATGGCAAAACGCAATAATGTAAATATTGCTTTGCAAATCGCTCGTGAGGCTCGTCAAATACATGGCGGAATGGGCATCACTAACGAATATTCGTGTATGCGCCATAGCATGAATCTCGAAACGGTATTGACTTATGAAGGCACACACGACATTCATCTATTAATTACAGGAATGGATGTTACTGGGTTTAATGCGTTCACTTAGGTGATGAAATTTTCCAGTGATGGAATTTTGAGCGGACTCTGAAAACTTTTTTTTTGAGAGTCCGCTCATCATTCCAACACTTTTTATAACACAATAAATTATATGCAGATGAAAAATTTTAAATTCTTTATTGTTGGCATTTTCCTATTAATGGCTACGGTTTCGCTGCAAGCGCAAGAAAACAAAGAAGCTAAAAAAGCAGAAGACGTAGATGAAATGCCTATTTATCCTGGTTGTGAAGCTAATGGCGACCAAGCCCAAAAAAAGGCTTGCACCGAAGCCGCTTTATTAAAATACGTTTATCAAAAACTCATCTATCCTACCATAGCAAGAGAAAAAGGCATTGAAGGCTTAGTCGTAGTTGGTTTTGTAGTGAACAAGGAAGGACGTATCGAAAATGTCAGTATCAAAAAAGATATTGGTGGCGGATGTGGCGAAGAAGTCGCACGAGTTATCAATAGCCTGAACGACAGCGATACGCCGTGGACTCCCGGCAAACTAGACGGTAAAGCGGTGAAAGTACTATATTATTTTCCTGTTCGTTTCCGATTGGAAGGAGAAGAAAAAAAGGAGAAAAAACGCAAATGGTGGCAACCTAAAAAGAATTAATAACTCAATATAGTTTGGTTCTTTGCCCATTTTTGCGAGAAAGATAGATTTATTCGTCCAATGGTGGCTTGCCCCATTGCCCTGATTTACTCAAAAGCAATGAAGCAAGCCACCATTGGACGAGTTGGAAAAAATTGTAAAAAAACCCGAGAATCCTTTAGTTTCATTAATCCCCATACTAAAGATGCGGAACAATAGAATTTCCATAATGAGAATGGCTGATTGGCTTCAATTCATTACTATAAGTATCTGATAAACAATGAGTTTATTATTTTTACTAAATAATGAATTGAACAAAGTCGCAAAATATTCCGAAAGCCAAAAGTGGTCAAATAATCCATAATTTTATATCCTCATCACAAAACACCTAAAAACCAGAAACAGATTCTATAATAAAGCCATATCAGAACCTATTCTTGGTTTTTCGGTATTTTTAAAAATAAAATCCTAAGAAATCCTATTTTCTCAAACTAATTTTCGGATTTTTGCACCGTTTATGCTTTTAAAAGAAATGAAGTAGTCATTCGCTCGAAGTTTTGCAAAACATTATCGAAAAATTAAACAAGCGAGCTAAAAGAGCGTTTTGATATTATCTTCCTATTTTTTTTAAGGATAAATTAGTCGGCAGCCGAATAACCATCGGAAAAGTTGGCGATTGGCAATTGCAAAAAGCTACAACAACGCACTATGCGATTGCCAATAGCAAACCGCCTACTAAAGTACAACCAACTAGACACATCATAAATAATTAAAACAAATGAGTTACAGATTACAAAAAGTAGCCGTACTCGGCTCGGGCGTGATGGGTTCAGGCATAGCCTGCCATCTTGCAAACATCGGAATGGACGTTCTGATGCTCGACATTGTGCCTTTCGATATTAGCGAAGCAGACAAAAATACCCCTGCTGTTCGCAATAGCATTGTGGATGGCGCACTCAAAACCGCACTCAAATCCAAACCTGCGGCATTGTATCACAAAGGGTTCGCCTCTCGCATTCGCACAGGAAACTTCACCGATGATTTTGATAAAATCGCTGATGCCGATTGGATTATCGAAGTCGTGGTGGAACGCCTAGACATCAAGCAGCAAATATTTGAAAAAGTAGAAAAATACCGAAAAGCGGGCGCACTCGTTACGTCTAATACTTCGAGTATTCCTATCAAAATGCTAGTAGAAGGCCGTTCCGACGATTTCAAAAAGCACTTCTGCGGCACCCATTTTTTCAATCCGCCACGCTATATGCGCCTCCTCGAAATCATACCGCACGAAGGTAGCGCACCCGAAGTGATTGATTTCTTTATGCACTTTGGCGACGTATATTTGGGCAAACAAACCGTCCTTTGTAAAGATACACCTGCTTTTATTGCCAATCGTATAGGTGTCATGTCGGGTACTAAAATGGTACAACTTACGCAAAAATACGATATGACGATTGAGGAAGTAGATGCCATCACAGGCCCACTTATTGGCAGACCCAATACCGCTACTTATCGCTTGCAAGACCTCGTAGGCATTGATACGAGCGATAAAGTGTCCAACTTCGTGATGGCTAATGTGGAAGGTGATGATTTTATTGATGAATTGAATACACTTCCTGTGCCTAAGTTTATGTCGTTTTTGTTAGAAAACAAATACTACGGCAATAAGTCAGGTAAAGGATTTTATCAAAAAACATCAAAGAAAGACGAAAACGGCAAACGTATCGTCAATGTCTTGAACCTTAAAACATTAGAATACGAGCCAGCTACAAAACCAAGATTGGCCGTAGTAAAAGCGACTAGAGGCATCGAAGATATTAGTAAGCGATTGCAAGCCTTAGTAGCTGGAGACGAAAGAGAAAACCAGTTTTTAAAAGAATACTTCGCAGCTCTTTTTTCTTATTCAGCCAATAGAGTGCCTGAGATTGCAGACGAATTTTACCAAGTAGATGATGCCATGCGAGCAGGGTATATGTGGGAATATGGCCCATTTGAATATTGGGATAAGATAGGTTTTGAGAATGGTATTGCCCTTGTAGAAGCACACGGCAACTCTCTGCCCGAATGGATAAAAGAATAGCAAGCTCAAGGAGTAACTTCATTTTACAAACTCGAAGGCGGCAAGAAAAAATATTACGACGCTACATCTCATAGCTATAAAGCAGTGCCGAGCGCCGAAGGTTTCATCATTTTGGACGCTTTGCGTGCGAGTGTGCCTGTGCTTCAAAATGATGAATGCACCGTACACGACATTGGCGATGGTGTAATGTGTTTGGAATTTACTAGCAAAAGCAATGCGCTAGGTGAAGGTATCGGAAGAGGTATTCTCGAAGCTATCGAAAAGGCAGAAGCGGAAGGCTGGAAAGGTTTGGTAATTGGAAATAATGCTAAAAATTTCACCGTAGGGGCTAATTTGATGAATATCGGGATGACTGCTATGCAGAAAGATTTCAAGAAACTCAATGAAATGGTGGATGGTTTCCAACAGGTCAATATGAGAATCCGAACTTCTAAAATTCCTGTGGTAGTGGCTACGCAAGGTTATGTATTTGGTGGCGGTTGCGAAATCTCCATGCACGCCGACGCTGGTATTTTTGCTGCGGAATCATACATTGGTTTGGTAGAAGTAGGCGTAGGTTTGTTGCCAGGAGGTGGCGGAACGAAAGAGTTTGCCCTTCGTGCTTCGGATAAATACTTTGAGGGTGACGTTCAGATGCCAACGCTGATTGAGCATTTTAAAACCATCGCTACGGCTTCGGTTTCTACTTCTGCGCATGAGGCTTATGATTTGGGATATTTGCTCAAAGGCAGAGATACGGTTTGTGTAAATACGCCTCGAAACATTGCCGAAGCTAAGGCAAAAGTCTTAGAATTGGCACAAAACTACATCGCTCCTGTACCTAGAGCGGATATCGAAGTACTAGGAAGAGCAGGCGTTGCAGCACTTTACACGGCAATTAATGAGTTCCGTTTGGGGCGTTATATGTCGGATTACGATGTCGTAATTTCTCGAAAAGTGGCAGACGTATTGTGTGGCGGCGATTTGACTTTTAGCCAAAAAGTAAGCGAACAATACCTACTCGATATTGAGCGAGAGGCCTTTTTGAGCCTTTTGGGCAATCAAAAAACGCTAGATCGTATTCAATATTTATTGGAAAATAATAAACCTTTAAGGAATTAAAGGGGATTGTTGAGATTGCCTGCCTGTCGGCAGACAGGTTGGATTGTTGAGATTGCCTGCCTGTCGGCAGACAGGTTGGATTCTTGGATTGCCCGCCTGTCGGCAGACAGGTTGGATTGTTCTTGCATAAAACGTATAAATAACTATTTTATGGGAGTGTTTAATAAACAGTGTCTAATACAAATTAACAAAAACATAAAGTATTGATAATAAATATTTTATGATTTAAAAAATATACATATATCATACCTTTTTGAACACTCCCGGCAACAATCAAACAATCAAACAATCAAACCTGTCTGCCGACAGGCAGGCAATCAAAACAATCAAACAATCAAACAATCAATCAAAACAATCATTCTAAAAATAAAAATAATGGAAGCATATATAGTAAAAGGATATAGATCTGCCGTTGGCAAAGCCAAAAAAGGCGGATTCAAGCACTATCGTTCGGATGATTTGGCGGTAGATGTGATTAAATATATGATGTCGAAAGTGCCAAACCTCGACCCTCGATTGGTGGACGACGTAATCGTTGGCTGCGCAAATCCTGAAGGCGAGCAAGGTTTGCAAATTGGGCGACTGATTTCGGCGAGAGCATTGGGCAAGGAAGTAGCTGGTATCACTATCAATAGATATTGTGCGTCGGGTTTGGAAGCAATTGCCATGGCTGTGGGTAAAATCAAAGCTGGTTTTGGGCATATTTATATTGCTGGCGGCACGGAGAGCATGAGTTTATTGCCTATGACGGGTTACAAACTTTCTCCTAGCTACAAGGCGATGCAGGAAAATATCAATTATCATGTGAGTATGGGCGCAACGGCTGAGGCAGTAGCGGCAAAGTACGAATTCACGAGATTGCAAGCAGATGAGTTTTCGGTACAGTCGCATCGAAAAGCAGCCGCAGCGATTGACAATGGCTTGTTCGATGACCAAATAGTGCCGATAAGGGTGGAAGACGTTTTTGTTAAAGATGGCAAAAAAATAACGACTTCTCATATAGTAGAAATGGACGAAGGCGTGCGAAGAAGTACTTCGATAGAAGGTTTGGCAAGGCTTCGAGCGGTATTCAAACAGGGCGGTGTGGTAACGGCAGGAAATGCTTCGCAAACCTCTGACGGTGCTGCATTCACGCTGGTAATGAGTGAAGAAATGGTCAAGCAACTCAACCTCGAACCTGTGGCAAGATTGGCAGGTTGTGCCGTTGGTGGCGTGGACCCGCTTTATATGGGTATCGGGCCGTGTGTGGCTATTCCGAAGGCTTTGAAGCAAGCGGGATTAACCATTGCGGACATCGAACAAACGGAACTCAATGAGGCGTTTGCTACGCAAGCATTGGCCGTTATCAAAACGATGGGCTTAAATCCGGATACCGTTAATGTAAATGGTGGCGCAATTGCTCTTGGGCATCCGCTGGGCTGCACAGGCGCAAAATTGACCATTCAACTCTTAAACGAAATGCGCAGAAGAGAGCAAAGATACGGCATGGTGACGGCTTGCGTAGGCGGTGGTCAGGGCATTGCGGGTATTTTTGAGCGTTTGAATTAATTGTTATTTTCTTTTTTTAGAAAGCCTTATGGATGCTATGTGTCTGTAAGGCTTTTGTTATTTTTATCAAAAAAAAATCAATTGCCGCAAATGATTGATAAATAACTCATGCGTAACATGAGTAAATAAGCAATCAAGAAGCGAAACATTTCTATCGAATTTTGTATTATACTGAATATCTATATTTTTGCAATCTCATTTTGCATACCTAATGAAAGTACACAGAGATTTAACGGCATTGCCGAGTTTCAAAAACGCAGTAATTACCATCGGTTCGTATGACGGCGTTCATGCTGGTCATCAAGCTATCATTCAGTACATCAATGATTTAGCACAACAAGTCAATGGAGAAAGTGTCTTAATCACCTTTCATCCGCATCCTCGTCTCGTGGTTCGCCCCGACGATACTTCTTTGAAATTGATAAATACTATCGACGAAAAAGTCCAACTCCTAGAGCAATATGGTATTGACCATGTTGTGATTGTGCCGTTTACCAAAGCCTTTTCTCAGCAATCTCCCCTTGCTTACATCGAAGATTTTTTAGTTCAAAAATTTCAGCCCAAAAAAATAGTTATCGGCTACGACCATAAGTTTGGCAACAAACGGGCGGGCAATATCGAAATGCTCAAAGCCCATGAAGAACGCCTCGGCTATCAGGTGATGGAAATCGAAAAACAAGAAGTAGATACCATCGTAGTCAGTTCTACAAAAATACGGACGGCACTTCAAAATGGCGACGTGAAACAAGCTGCGGAATGGCTCGGGCATCCGTTTGTATTGAGCGGACAAGTCGTACACGGGCAGCATTTGGGTAGAAAAATGGGTTATCCTACGGCAAATATTCATATTCCACAAAAACATAAATTGATTCCGCCTGAGGGCATTTATGCCGTTCGAGTGCATTATGAGCAGCAGCGTTTTGATGGAATGTTATATATAGGTCGTCGCCCAACTTTGGAAGGTATTTCGCAATCCATCGAGGTTAATATTTTTGATTTTAATGAAAATATTTATCAAAAAAACTTAACTATTGCCTTTATTGAACGTATTCGAGATGATATAAAATTTAAAGATTTAGAAAGTCTTACGGTGCAGTTAGGCAAAGATAAAGAGGATGCTGTCCAAATTTTAGAGGCATTGAAAAGTGAGTAATTGCATTGCTTTTTTTTAAAAAGTAAAATACTTTAAAATATGAGTGCATTTGATTTTGACAAACGCATTTTATTTGAAAATGAAAGGGCTATCATTCGACCTTTACAGGGCAATGATTTGGTGCATTTGCTGCCCATAGCGTTGCAAGACCCTACTCTTTTGCAATATTCGCCATCTCAAATCCACAACGAAAAACATCTCAAAGAATACATTAGTCATGCCGTAAAGGCAAGGGTAAATCATGACCGTTACCCGTTTATTATTTTTGATAAAAAAAGCCAACAATACGCTGGTAGCACCAGTTTTGGTAATATTTCAAACAAAGATAAAAGACTGGAAATAGGTTGGACATGGATTGGTCGAGCCTTTCAAGGCAGTGGGCTGAATGCCGCTTGTAAGGCAATGATGCTAGATTATACCTTTCGAGTGTTGGAATTTGAGCGAGTAGAATTTAGAATTGATAGCCGAAATACGCGCTCTCGCAAAGCCGTGGAAAAACTAGGTGCTACATTCGAAGGCGAACTCCGAAGCCATACTGTAATGTCCAATGGTTTTCGTAGGAATACGGTGTATTATAGTATTTTGAGAGGAGAAGTTGGTTGATTGTTGTGATTGTTGTGATTGTTGTGATTGCCTGCCTGTCGGCAGCAATCACAACAATTACAACAATCACCTCTTTATCGTAAAATGAAAAGTAGTTCCTTTTCCTGCTGTAGAATCTAGCCAGATTTTACCGTTATGTTGGTCAATTATTTTTTTAACCAAAGCCAAACCAATGCCTGTGCCTTTGTAGGTTGTATTATTGTGTAATTTTTTAAACAATAGAAATATCTTTTCGTGGTATTCTTTCGGAATGCCGATGCCGTTATCTGCTACTTTAAAATAATAGCAATCTGTCTGTACCTCACACGAAATAGTAATTTTAGGCGAAGTGTTGGGCGATGTAAATTTTATGGCATTCGATATGAGGTTTTGGAAAAGCTGGCGGATACGAGTTTTATCTGCGTGAAATTCAGTCGGTATATTTTCGAGTTTGATTTCCCCTTTTTTATCTTTTATGGTTGTATGCAAATCCAACTGAATGGCTTCCAGCAGCTTATGCAAATCAAAATCAACGGGTAGATGTTTTTGAGTATCTACGAGAGAATACGCCAAAAGGTCTTCTACCAATTGTTTCATATTTCGGGAGGCTTCTACTATAAAATCCAAATATTCCAACTCGTTATCGTCGAGTTTGTGTTTTGTGCTTCGTTTGAGCAATTGGGAAAAGCTAATAATAGTCCGAATAGGCGATTGCAAATCGTGAGAAGCGATATAGGCGAAGTTTTCGAGCTGGAGGTTACTTTCAATGTATTTTTCGAGTTCTAAATTTTTGGCATTGAGCTGCTTCATATTATTTTCAATAATATACTCCTGCTCTTTTTGGTCTGTAATGTCAAATGCCAAACCAATACCTATTTCGCTTTCAAAGTCGTAAAACACACGAGTTGAGTAAAATCTAAATCGACCACTGGACAAATTTATCCTAGATTCATATTTAACAAAGCCTTTAATTTTCACCTCTTCATGCTTCTCTATAATGTCTTGATATTCTGCATAAACATCCTTGATATTAAACCCTACCAACTGATTTTGTGTAAATCCAATAGATGACAAAGCAGCTCCTACGCTTTCTAAAAGCACGAAATTTTTATCAAATTTGTAATAAATAGTAGGAAAATTATCTACCATCATTTCTATTACAAATTTCTTATGTCGCATATCCTCTTCGTCCTTTCGTTGTTGTGTGACATCTTGAAAAGTAATGATGCTAAAACTCTCATTTTGGTTTTGTAAAGTTATTTTTCGAGTAGTAATAATGGTATCTCGTAGTTCCTTCGGCTCTATTTTTAATAGTACGCTCCATTGTCAAATTATTGGCATATCTAAGATTATTTACCAAGTTTGCGATTTGATTCAATGGCGTATTGCCCTCGATATTGGTATTTTTGAGTTCGTGTTTCTCATAACCCAACATATTGATGAGCGTCTGATTGACTTCCGTAATTTCTCCGTCTTCCAATAGCATCATGCCTTCGTTGCTATTGTCAAACAAGAATTGGTACCGGTGATAATTGACTTTGTTTTGACGAATAGAGACTTGGTACAAAAGCATCAAGGCGATGATTTTATATAAAAAACTGAGTGTAAATAAAATGATAAAGAAGTTGAGAAAACTTTTTTGCGCTTCCCACAATGCAGCATTTGCGTGCAAAATTTGAGATTCATAAACGAATAATCCAGCCGCTACAATCGAGAAAAGACCAAATAAAAGCCTAGTGAGGCGTGTTCGTTTCGGTAGAAAAGTAAGCGCACTCAAGCTCACGGTAAAGACGAGTAAAACGTGAAATATTGAGTTTAAAGTGAGTGCAAGTACTATAAAAAAGACACAATTAACGCTTAATTTTAAAATAACGGCTAAGGTATAACGCTTTTTATGAACCAGTAATAGAAGCGGAAGAAAAAGAATAACTGGAACAACAATAGCGGCAATATTCTGTATAGTATATTGTCTAAAAAACAAAGCTCCTACCAAGACAAGTATAGGCACACCTATTTCTAACCAAATATCCAAATTGAATAATCGCTTAGCAAATTTTACAATCGGCTCTTCTTGTTTTGATACTCCTATGTTTAAAAAAAATCTCCAGTTCATGCACTAAATCGTGGTGAAAGTGTGTAATTGAATTTCTATTGTTATTTATACTCGCTTCAAAATAGTCTAATTTCTTGCCAAAAGGAAAAAAGCCGCTAAGCATTTTTTACTTAGCGGCTTCTGCTACTCGGTTTATTTAGCTGTCACCTTTAAGTTTTGCTTATCGCTCTTTCCGTTTAGTTCAATTTTTACGGTGTGTTTACCTACTTGCAAATACTGTTTGCCATTATCTGCTTTTTCGATTTTTATCTTTTTATCATCGCTACTCAATGCTTTTTCATACTTTTTAACGTTTTCCGAAACCGTCATATCATACGCCACATAGTTCAATCCTCTCACCGCATCTACTTCCATTGTATGCAGAACAATATCTCCGTGCATTACCGTAATTGTTGCTTTTCCAGCTTGATTAGCATAAAAAGAAAGCGTTCGGCTCGGCTCGTAAGCATCCGACCAAGTATTGCGTTTGCTCCCCCATCGGGATACAAATCTCACTTTTGGAATATCAAACGCTACCACAGGCTTAGCCATCAGTTCGTCGGTCAGTTGTTGCAGATGACTCACATCAGCAATATAAATCGAGCGGCCGTGCGTCCCTACTACGATGTCTTTATCTCTCGGATGTATCACCAAATCATGCACCGCTACGGCTGGCAAATTATTATTCATTGCCATAAAAGAAGCACCGCCATCCAACGAAACGTACAAACCATGGTCAGTACCCACATAGAGGATTTTAGCATTTTCGGGGTCTTCTCGCACCACATTGATTGGCTCAGCGGGCAAGTCTTTTCCGAGCGGTTTCCACGTTTTACCATAATCATTGGAAACGTATAAATAAGCATTAAAATCATCCCAACGGTAGCCGTTCAGCGAAGCATAAACCGTGGCTTCGTCATGCGAAGAGGCTTGCACTCTACTCACCCACATCTCTTTGGGCAAGCCTGCCGAAATATTTTCCCAACTATTGCCGCCATCTTTTGAAACGTGAATAAGCCCGTCGTCACTACCCACATAGAGCAAGCCAAACTTCAACGAAGACTCGTGAATCGTGGCCAAAGTCCCGTAAGGCACATCGCCTTTTTTGCCGCCTTTTGTCAAATCTTCCGAAATCGGGACCAAATCCGTACCCCGATTCAAAGAGCGAAACATCTTGTTTGCACCGAAATAAACAATATCTTGATTATGCACCGAAAGATGCACCGGCGATTGCCAATTGAATCTTAACGGACGTTCGCCCAACTCATGCTGAGGGCGCATAAAGAGTCGGTCGCCTGTTTTTTTATTAATTCTATAATAATATCCAAACTGAAAACCAGTATAAATCGTATTGTTGTCTCGGGTATCTATCGCCACTTGCATTCCATCGCCACCAAGCAAACCTTTATATGGATATTCTCCTGAATTGTGCCAACGAGTACTCCCCAACTGATACGTACTCGGCCCAACCCAAACGCCATTGTCCTGAAACCCCCCGTAAACATTGTACGGCTTTTCCATATCCACATTCACCGAATAAAACTGGCCAACGGCTGGCGAATTGCATTTTACCCATGATTTCCCATCGTCGTAAGAAATATTTACACCACCATCATTTCCATTGATGATGTGCTTATCTCGATTAGGATTTACCCACAAAGCATGATGGTCCACATGAACATTGTCGCCATTGATATTCGCCCACGTCTTGCCGCCATCTTCCGAAATCAAAATCGGCACACCCATGATGTATAACTTATCAGGATTGTGCGGCGATACTCGAATTTGACCAAAATAATAACCATAAGAATTGAAAACATTATCTATATAATCGTCGTGCGTTTTTGTCCATGACTTGCCGCCATCGTCGGAGCGATACACTTCCAAACTCTTCACTGGCGAATCAAAAAGCAATGAATTGGCATCTTCCAAATACTCCACCAACGCCACAGGTTGTATTTCATCACGCTTCACCATAGCCGTCACTCGGTCCACCGAATACTTGCGAGGAAAACCATTTTCAGAAAGGAAAGTCTTGATTTTTGCAGGTTTCAATTTCAAAAAATCATCCTTTGACATATTCCTCAAATCATCTTTGGTCAAGCCCTCATTTTTATCTTTTTTCTCCTTAGCTCGTCTGAATTGGTTATCCAAAATCGCATAAACGATGCTTTTTCCATCTTTTTCAAATTGGTCAAGTCCGATGCGCCCCACGCCTTCGCCTACTGGGAAGCCCGATTTTTCGGTAGTCATATTTGTCCAAGTTTCGCCACCGTCCGTAGATTTATAAATGCCCGAACCTGCGCCACTTTCACTAAAATCCCACGAGCGACGAGTGCGTTCCCACATTCCAGCATAAAGCGTATTGGGGTCAGCAGCGTCTTTGATTAAGTCAATTCCGCCCGTGTTATCGTTCACAAAAAGGGTTTGTTTCCACGTTTTGCCGCCATCGGTTGTTTTATAAATGCCACGTTCTTTGTTGGGAGAATAGAGATGCCCCAAAGCAGCTACCCAAACCGTATTCGGGTCGGTCGGATGCAAAATAATACGCCCGATGTGATGCGTTTCTTTCAAGCCCAGATGTTCCCACGACTTGCCGCCATCGGTTGATTTATACATTCCTACGCCCGAGTAAGAAGAGCGGCTAGAGTTATTTTCGCCCGTGCCTACCCAGATGATATTGTCCTTCCAGTTCACCGCAATATCGCCCAATGTCATGACCGCTTGATTGTCAAAAAGCGGCTCAAATGACGTTCCATTGCTCGTAGTGTACCATAATCCGCCCGAAGCATACGCCACATAAAAATGAGAAGCATCCGCAGGATTTGCATCAATATCCACGACTCTACCGCTCATCACAGTAGGGCCAACGTTTCTGAATTTGACTTGATTTACAATGGATTTTTCCGCTAATGCTTTGCGCTGTTCAAAACCTTTCAGTCGCTCGTCGGCAGGTGTGTAAGGTGGCTGCGTTTGCGAATAAGTAGTATTGATAAGTACCGATGTATGTATTATTAATACAGCTAAAATGAGTTTAAATAAATTTTTCATATAATGGTTTTATTTTTTAAAAATGTTTGGGAGAAGTGGATATTGGAAAAGTGGAATACAAGTCAAAAATAACAAGTCTATTCTATTTTTATGAAAAAGTGGCGGAAATTATCAAATAGAGCAGCGTTTTTTTAATCTGTATTTTTTGTAAAGCATTAAATAGGTTGTTTATATTAATCGAATTTTATAATTTGTGAAATTGTTAATTTACGATACTGGGAGGCGGTTTGAGGGATTGTTTCTCTGTTGAGTGACAAGTAAAAATGAAAAAATGAAATTTCAAAAGATAACACCTTATTTATGGTTTGATAACCAAGCTAAGGAAGCCGCAGACTTCTATTGTTCTATGTTTGATAATTCAAAAATCATTTCAGATGGAGAAACAATAGTTGAATTCGAGTTGGAAGGGTTGAGCTTTATTGCATTAAATGGTGGACCTCAATATCAATTCAATGAAGCTATTTCTTTTTATGTCTTGTGCGAAAATCAAGAAGAAATTGACTATTTATGGAATCGGTTAATTGCCGATGGTGGTAGCGAGGGAAGATGTAGTTGGTGTAAAGATAAATTTGGTGTCTCATGGCAAATTGTTCCAAAACGATTTATCGAAATGATGAAAACTGGCACACCAGACCAGTGCAAAAGAGTTATTAGTGAGATGATGAAAATGAGTAAAATGACAATTGAAGATTTTGAAAAAGCATTTAATCACAAAGCAATGATTACCGTTAAGGCTAATATAGAAGCTTCAATCGAAAAGGTTTGGGAATGTTGGACAAAACCTGAACACATTACTCAATGGAATTTTGCTTCCGATGAATGGTGCTGCCCATCCGCAACAAATGAATTAACTCCAGGCGGAGAATTTAAATGGAGAATGGAAGCGAAAGACGGAAGTATCGGCTTTGACTTCATAGGGATTTATGAAAAAGTTGAAGAAGAAAAATCACTTTCATACAAGATGTCAGACGGCCGAAAAGTAAATATAAACTTTGAAAAAAAGGTGATAATATCTTATTGACGGAATCTTTCGAGGCAGAAGGCACTAACTCTGATGAGCAACAGAGAGCTGGTTGGCAAGCCATTCTTGAAAATTTTAAAAAATACGTCGAATCCCAAAAATAAATGAAAAACAAATTCAAGGCACTAATATTTCACAATCTGTAACCTTATTTCAGGACTAGACAAATTACAAATGCGGTATTTCTTACACTTAGGATTTGACGGAAACGATTACAGCGGCTGGCAGCGACAAAAGAACACGCTAAACACGGTTCAGGAAGTAGTGGAGCAAAAACTCTCTCAAATTTTCAAAAAAGAAGTGACCGCTTATGGTTGTGGGCGCACCGATGCGGGTGTTCATGCCAGTCAATACGTCATTCAAATCAACCTTGATGAGCCTCCAGCCTTCGATTTGAAATTCCGATTGAACAAAAACTTGCCTCATGACATCGCTGTTTTTGAAATTATCGAAGTCAATCAAAACCAACATTGTCGGTTTGATGCCGTGGCACGCACTTACGATTATTTCATTCATTGGCACAAAGACCCCGTACTGATGCGTTACAGTTCCTTCTATGACGGTTTGAGGCTGAATTTTGACCTGATGAGAAAAGCTGCCGCTCTTATCCTTGCTACAAAAGACTTCAAACCCTTGTGCAAACAACCTAATTTGTATCATAATACTTTGTGTCAGATAACGAAAAGTGAATTGTTCGTCAATGAGGAACAGGGACGATTGCGATTCACCATCACCAGCAATCGCTTTCTGCGAGGAATGGTGAGGCTTTGCATTTTTCTTTGTTGGAAGTAGGGCGTGGAACAAATGACTTTAGAGGAATTTCAGCAAATTTTAAATCAGGAAAAAGATTTGGAGCATAAGCCGCCTGCGTTTCCGAATGGGCTTTTTCTCAGTAAAATTGAGTATCCGTTTTTGGAATTGAACGATTCGCATCAATTGATTAGGATGTTGAAGGTAGGTTTGGAATAGCGGCAGCATTGCACGCTGTGTTTTTATTGACTTTCGAGTTTTAAAACCATACAAAACCAAAAAACATTAAACACAAATAGGCACATAAAGGGCTTTCTCATAAGAAATTAAAAGAGTATTTTGATATAAAAATACTGGAATTTATATCTAGAAAATTGTGCAAATTAGGTATCCGATGCTTCGCAAGCGTCCGATACCTATATTTTCATCCTTTTTTATAAGGATTTTAGGTATCAAACCTTTTGAAAACATCCTATTCCTAGGCTAAATATTTTTTATCAAAAAAACCTTTAGGCGCATAGTAAAATTTTAAGGCTAAATCTTATTGATTTCAAACTAAAAGCCAATCTTTTGCCCTGTTTTTAATTTTATTTTTCAAAGAAAAAACTACATCGTTTTAAAGATATGTGCCGACAGGCAGGCCTATCGTCAGGCTTAAAAAAAAAGCATCGAAGATGCTACGAAAAGAACCTATTTTTTGTATGGTTTTAAAGTTTGAGTTTACCGATTTAGGAACAGATATAAATAAAAATAACATTTTTGCACCAGTTTTTTAACGCAACTCAATTTTCAGTTTAACGTTAATATAATTTTAAAAAGGTGAGGATATTTACCTGTTTTTTAGAATATTATCAAAACAATATACTTATGAAATGGAACAACACTTCCAAGATATTATTGGCGGTATTGGTGCTTATCGTGATTTTGGCGTTTGCTACGGGTAGCAGAGTAGAGCGTTTGGTGACGGATTTATTCACCGTAGAATTTAACAATGAAAGTGAAGATAAGGAACGAATCAAAGAATTAGAGAGCCGACTTGCTGAAATAGAGCAGGAGAAACGAGAGCAAGAATTGGTGGATAAAATTGCCGAATTGGAGAAAAAACTCAAAAAGAATGAGAAAAATAATCAAATTGATAAGCCTAAGCCACCAAAAGAAGGTGATAAAAAATCAAAAAAATACGATTTGTCGGGTAAATGGAAGGATAAAAACACAGGTGGACATTACACTATTCATCAATTTGGAGACAAGCGGTTTTCTTTTAAAGAGGTGTCTTATCCCTTTGGTGTAGAGACAGTTACCGCAGTTGGCGAAGGTGTTATTGACAATAATAAAACAACTGTAAACTATACAACTATCTTCCAAACACCGGGGCAAGCTGAATTTGATATTTCTAAATCTGGCAATCAGTTGAGTGGCAGCGTTACCGATTTGGTAACGGGCAATAAACAAACGCTGAATTTGGAAAAAGTGGAAAAGTGAGTTTGTTAGTAAAAGTCTAAGTTAAGGAAGAGTAATTGTTTCATTGTTGCCATCACGCCATATTTACAAAAGAGGCGCAGCAACAATGAAACAATGAAACAATGAATCCACCTTTCTTTTTACCACATGGGTTGTTCAGGTTTATTATCTAAAATTTCTTCAATTTTCGCCATTACTTCATCCGTCAAAAGTGGCAAAACATCCAAAGCCGTGAGGTTCTCCTCTAGCTGATGCGTTTTGGAAGCTCCTAAAATTACCGAACTTACATTTGGATTTTTCAATGTCCACGCTACGCCCAATTTGGGCAAAGACGTTCCAATTTCCAATGCCAATTTATTCAAATTTCTTACTTTGTCGAGGCGTTCTTCTGTCAGTTGTCGCTCTTTGAGCCACTCCAACCCTTTGATACCCAAGCGAGTACCCTCTGGAAATTCCTTGATATACTTATCCGTCAGTACGCCCGAAGCCAGCGGCGACCAAATTGTAGTGCCTAGTCCTACGGTTTTGTAAATTTGGCTATACTCTACTTCAAATTTTTCACGGTGAAACATATTATATTGCGGCTGCTCCATCGTAGGCGGAATCAGATGATGTTGGCGAGCTACTGCATGGGCTTCCATGATTTCCTGTGCGCTCCATTCAGATGTTCCCCAATATAGGATTTTGCCTTGCTGAATGAGTTGGTGCATCGTCCAAACAGTTTCTTCGATAGGCGTTTTCTTATCGGGGCGATGGCAAAAGTACAAATCCAAATATTCGACCTGCATACGCTTCAATGCCGCATTACAGGCTTCTATCAAGTGTTTTCGGCTGAGGCCCATTTGCGTGGGTTTTTTTCCGCCATCTCCAAAATAGGCTTTACTCGAAACGATGTAAGACGTTCTGTCCCAGCCCATTTTTTTCAAAATCTTTCCCATAATAACTTCCGACTGACCACGAGAATATATTTCTGCATTGTCAAAGAAGTTCACGCCAGCATCATACGCCGTTTTCATCAGGTCTTCCGCTATTCCATCTCCGATTTGTTTGCCAAAAGTCAGCCACGACCCCAACGATAAACGGCTAACTTGCAAACCCGATTTTCCTAAATTATTATATTCCATAATTTGTATTAATTATTAAGTCATGTTACGCACTTCGATGTCCCTTATGGGACAATCTGTTTATAGAATAGTGAAATGAAGTTTGTAAGTGTTCCGCTAGGAACAGCCTTAATGGTAATGAAAAGGCTTTTCCTAGCGGAACGCCTAAAATAGGCTTAAACTTTAAGTTATAAACAGGTTGTCCTCACAGGGTACCGTTTTTGCGTAACATCAGTTATTTAAGTATTAAATGCAATATAGAAACTCCAATAAGAATAAAAAGGTTTTGGTTGGAGTTTTCTGAATCAGACTAATTATTTCGAGCGTAATTCAATTTTATTTTCAAATCATCCAAAGCCGCTTCCCACTCCGAAACCGTCAGCGCATCATCATACAAGCCTTCCGCTTCGATGGTCGCATCTCGAATTTGAGCTGCCCAAGTATCCAGTAAAGCATCCACAGCGGCTTCCGAAAAAGCACCATTTATAAATTGGCTTTTCAGGTTTTGATATTCTGTATCAAAACTTGCCCAACCTGCGGTGAGTTTGTCGCAAGCCGCCGAACGCTGTTTGAAAAAGCCCAAAAGCCCGCCATAAGGCTTACAATCATTCGTAATCACGCCCCAATCATCTACTACTTTTGTGATGTTATTTGAATTCTCACCAATATTCTCAAACGCATTGTCCAAATCCCACGGAATCAAGTGCAGCTTGCCCGCATTCGGAGATTCATACCAATAAAAATTATGATTGAAACTAACGCCGCCATCGCAATACCAATGAAATGCGCCATCATCGTTTTTAATCGTCCTATCCACTACGGCATAAGCCATGATTTCGTTGAGAATCATCCGATTCGTAATTACCGTTCGCAAACCTACGGAATCCGCATTGGCTATCTCTTGCCCAAAACTGCGAATGAGCGTTGCCGTCGGATTATCCGCTTCGTTGGTTTGCAAATTGGCAAGATAAGCCGCTTCTTCAAAAGGTTGCCCGTTCATGTCAATGGGCCAAATTTCTTTGTACAAATTCCCCTTACCTTCGTTGAAATGATACCTTGTAAATCGCCCATCCACCTGTTCTACTAAAGAATACAAGCCATAATAACGCCCATTTATCATCAATCGAGCGTGAACCGCACGAGGCGCAGGCACACCCATGGCTCTATACAAATGGTAGCCCAATCGGTCGTGCATTTGTGTTGGGTCTTGGTTTTGAGAATGAAATTGGAGTTTTTTTAAACCAAAAAATTTTTCATCTCTACCGTTCCAATTGATTTTTACTTTCATCGAAAGTTTGGTGCAAGTCTTATGCCCCGACGGATTGAAAATATTAATACCCGACAAACAGCCTGCAAAAGCACCCAGCGAACCTTTGTATCGCACGCCCACAGGGCTAATCGTGTCGCCTTCAAAACTCAACATTCCTTCCACATATTCCTCCGCTGTCGGGTCGTCGTCGATTTGAGCAAAAGCCGAGGCAGGTATATTTAAATGAAAAGTGAGCAATTTATTTTGGTCAAAAATATAATCCGAGTTTAATGTCAAATACTTTTCGTCGCCATTGGGAACAATCGTCGGCACTACAAATTCGGGGTCTTGGGGTTGCAAATTAGAATTATCCTCACATGACTGAACCGCTAATATTAAAATGGCTATCAATAGCCCGGTGGTATATTTATATGTATTCATCATTTTATTTTTTAAAAATTGAAAAGCATTTTATAAAAATAACAATTCTGGAAAGCGTCCAAAAATCTCTTTTAAAATTTTATGTCTTAGCTATGCTACGTCATTTTTTCAATGAACCTAGCTTTTTTGAGTGAGTAGTTTAGACTTTCAAAGTCTCGAAGACTTCGCAAGTCAAGGGCATCTCCACAGCATTTTTCAAAGCACCAAAGTAATTCAGTCTTGGCTTTTTGTTTCTTTTGGGGCAAGCCAAAAGAAAATATCAATATTCAGGTCTATAATTATAATGTAGCGTAACATCAGTTTTTTAGTGAATATTACTAAATAATTCTGTCCAAACACTTAAGTAATTGGGCTTAAATATTTAGACGATAAAAAATTATAAATTACTGATTAACAAGCCAATGGGTCATGACCCATTGGAAATAATTTTGCCCGACTACTTATTATGTTTTTTTCAATATTTTACTTTCATTACCAATAAAGCTGTTTCTAGCGAAACACCTAAAATACGCTTAAACTTTAAGCTATAAACAGATTGTCTTTACAGAACACCGTTTTTGCGTAACAACAGCTATTTAAAACAAAATACCCTAAACCTATTCGTGAAAAAAGGATTTTAGGATACTTTGTAATATTTTGACGATTTTTGCAGGAAGATTTTTTATTCTAAAAACAACGAAGAGCGTTCTTTTTAGTTAGTCGAGTAATTATGATAATTATTTAAAAGCATACAAGAAATAGGTTCTTTTTCGTAGCACCTTCGATGCTTTTTTTTAAACGTGTCTGCCAGCAGTACTGTCTGCCGACAGGCGAGGCTTGCCTGTCGGCAGACAGGTTTTAGTATGTTTTTTCGTTTTGTATGGTTTTAAAAGATAATTATTAAAGTGAGGCTACTAATACAGGAAATTATAGATTTATGACAGAAAATTGCTTTACCAAGTTTCAAACACCTATTGAGCATTACGAATTGCCCAAGCGATTTACCTTTCCATTTTATTATGAGCCACATCCGTTATCGGAGTTGGCTGCGGCAGAACTGCAAGCGCATTTAAGCACTCAAAACGAATGGGAGCATAATTTTGGATTAGAAACAGGTAAAACAGGATTGGTTATTGGGAAAATGTTTGGCGTATTAGTGGTGCAAAATCAAGCTGGCGAAATGGGATATTTATCCGCTTTTTCGGGAAAATTGGCAGAGAGCAACCATCATAGTAAATTTGTGCCACCTGTTTTTGATATTCTGGAAGAGGGTAGTTTTTTTAATGTTGGGATGGCTGAACTCAATAAAATTAATCAACAAATTGAGTTTTTAGAAAATCAGCCTGAATATTTAGCATTTCAAAAAAAAGCAACCAACGATAAACTGCTGGCAATGGAAGCCATAAAAGCGGCCAAACAAGCCATTAAGGCAGGAAAGGCAGCACGAAAAGCACGAAGAGCAGCAAGTTTGGCGGCTACTACGCTAACCGAAGATTTTCAGCAACTGGAGACTAGACTGATTCAAGAAAGTCAAATGTCGAAAATTCGATTGAAGCATTTAAAGGATGATTGGAAGGTTCAATTGGCTAAAAATGAGGCAATACTTCAGGAACACCACAGTGAGATAGAAACTTTGAAGCAGGCTCGCAAGCTCAAATCCGCAGCTTTGCAAGACCAAATCTTCCGCCAATACCAATTTTTAAACTCCAAAGGCCAACGAAAAAACCTACTTGAGATTTTTAAAGATACGCCTGCCATAGCTGGTGCAGGCGAATGTGCAGCCCCAAAACTACTGCAATATGCGTTTTTGCATCAAATGAAACCCATTGCGATGGCGGAATTTTGGTGGGGCGAATCGCCAAAATCAGCCGTGCGGAAACATCGGAACTTCTACCCCGCTTGCCGAGGCAAATGCAAACCGATACTTGGCCACATGCTCGAAGGCATCGAAATGGATGAAAATCCAATGCTGCTCAATACGGCAATCGGTAAAGAAATCACGACAGTTTATGAAGATGAAACGATTGTGGTCGTGAATAAGCCAGCCGAATTTTTATCTGTACCAGGCAAAAATGTACAGGATTCCGTAGCGTTTAGAATGCAAGTCAAGTATCCAAATGCAACGGGACCGATGGCGGTTCACCGTTTAGATATGTCCACTTCGGGGCTGATGATTATTGCAAAAAGCCAAGAAGCCTATAAATATTTGCAACATCAATTCATTCATCGAAGGATAAAAAAACGCTACGTAGCGGTATTAGATGGCATTATTGAAGGCGACGAAGGTATTATTGATTTGCCGCTTCGAGTGGATTTGGAAGATAGACCGAGGCAATTGGTTTGTTATGAATTTGGTAAAAAAGCCCAAACGGAATGGAAAGTTGTGGAGCGAAAAGATGGAAAAACTCGAATTCATTTTTTCCCGATTACGGGCAGAACGCACCAACTGCGGGTACACGCTGCGCATCCGTTGGGGCTGAATACGCCTATTGTTGGCGATGATTTGTATGGAAAAAAAACGGATAGATTGCTCCTACACGCTGCCGAAATTGAATTTAAACATCCTCGAACCAAAGAAATGATGGTTATTCAACTTCCTCCTAGTTTTTAAAAACTAAAAAATCAAACCTATGTTTTTGTTAAAATCCATTCTCATTTCTGCTTTTTTTGCTTTTTGTACCGTAGCCGCAGCCTTTTCGCTGACGCAAATCACGGATGCGAACGCTTTGCTTTGGATGGCAAATTTCGTCGGCTTGATTACCGCACCGCTTTATTTACTCACGGCTTATTGGATAAAAGACATTCCTCGCACCACTTTCAATATGCGCTGGACCACGCTTTTGATACTTTTCAATACTGCGTTGGTCTTGTTTGCCACTTTCTCTACGCCCGAACATGGCTATTTGGCTTTGAGTTTAAATATTATTGGCGTGTTGTGGTGGTTCGCTTATGTTTATTGGCTCACTGATTTTTCTGAAAGAGATAAAAAAAGCCTTACTGTTGGCCAACTTTTGCCCAAAGGCGATTTGAAGGATATTGAAGGAAACACGGTTAATTTGGCGAGTTTTAGAAATACGCCAAGTATATTTTTATTCTATCGAGGCAATTGGTGTCCGTTTTGCATGGCGCAAATTCGAGAACTCGCCGCCGATTATCAAAAAATAAAAGCACAAGGCGCAAACCTCGTTTTTATCAGCCCTCAAAACCAAAAACATACCCAACATTTAGCCAAACGATTAAATATTCCTGCTCAGTTTTTGATAGACGAAGGCTTGAAAGTAGCTCGCCAATTGCATATTTTCAATAAAAATGGAACGCCAATGGGTTTACAAATTTTGAATTATACCTCTGATAATGTTTACCCAACGGTCATTGTAACCGACAAAAACGGCATTATTCAGTTTATAGACTTGACCGATAATTATAGAATACGCCCCGAACCCAAAACCTATTTGGATATTTTGGAAACTTTGGAAGAAAAAAAAGTCTAACCAAAATAATTACTTTTTCAATATTTCGATGATATTCTTACCTTTGAACTCTTTATTCCAATTTGAAATTATTATTTTTGATACGTGAAAATTGGGTAAATCTACGTTCACCAACTTTTAAAAGTTTTAGTAAACGTATTTTATTTCCTCAGATATTTATTTAGTAAGCAATTTTGGATGGCAAACAACAGACGACGACGACAACCCATATCTTTTAATTTCAAATTCAAGGATGACCGAACGCCTAAACTTATCGGTCTTATCCTTGTCATTATCTCCTTTTACCTTTTTATAGCCTTTACTTCCTATTTATTCACGTGGCAAGAAGATTTCAATTATGTTGATCAATTTAATTGGGGTATTTTAAGTGAATTTGGAATTGACATTAAAAATATGCTCGGCAGGCTAGGCGCAATGGTTTCGCACCAGTTTTTTTATTGGTGGGTGGGCTTGCCTTCCTTTATTTTTGTGTGGCTGCTCTTCCGAACGGGCTTATTTATGATATTAAATCGCCCAGTTGGTGCTTTGTTTCCATCTTATAAATACGGTACTATTGCTATTTTTTGGTTAGCTATCTTTTTAGAATTTATAATTCCAAACAATAGTTTTCCTTATGGTGGTGCATTCGGAAACGGCATTAATATTTGGATGCAATCCGTCATTGGTTTTCCGGGAATGTTTATCATTATTCTAGCCTCTATTGTAGGCGGTGTGATTTGGCTGACTAATCCCGACTTCAACGAATTGACGTGGGATAGAATAAAATATGAAATTAAGTTTTTCTTACAAAGCCGGTTGCCTAAGCGTCATCATCATTATTTGAATAGAATAAAAACGACATATACTCCAACGCCAGAAGAGATTTTGGCACGACAACAAAAGAAGCAAAAAACGCCAAAAACAAAGCCCGAAACGCTTCAACCAACCAATGCTGTAAAATCAAGAGGGCTTGACAGCAAAAAAGAAACGCCTCCTAAAGAAGAAGTAAAAGAACTAAAAGAAGGCGAAATAGCGGAAATGGATGTGAATAAAAGCCTTGACCGCAAGAAAAAAGTCAGTCTTAGCGTTGGCGATGATTTGGAAATAGTAGCTCCCAAAGCAAAGGAAACAACACCGCTTGAACATCCTGATGAAGGCTTTAAGCCTAAGGAACTGACCATTCAGGAAGGAAATAAACAGCACGTAGAACCTTACGACCCTACTTTGGAGTTGTCTTCTTATGAGCATCCTGTATTGCCGCTTTTGGTAGAATACGATGACGAACTCCATATTGACCGTGCCGACCTCGAAGCGAATAAAGACCAAATCATAGAGACTTTACTCAATTATAAAATTGAAATCACTAAGATACAAGCGACGGTTGGCCCTACGGTGACTTTATATGAAATTATTCCTGCGCCTGGCGTTCGTATTTCCAGAATCAAAAACCTCGAAGATGATATAGCTTTGAGTCTTGCTGCTTTGGGCATCCGTATTATCGCACCGATACCAGGACGAGGGACGGTGGGTATCGAAGTGCCGAACAAACAAACCCGAATTGTGGGCTTGCGAGAGGTATTGGCTTCTGAAAAATTCCGCCGTGCGAAAATGGATTTGCCCATCGCTTTGGGTTGCACTATTTCTAATGAAGTCTTTGTTGCCGACTTGGCAAAAATGCCGCATTTGCTCATCGCAGGTGCTACGGGGCAAGGTAAATCGGTGGGTATCAATACGATTTTAGTATCGCTTTTGTACAAAAAACACCCTTCGCAATTGAAGCTCATCCTCATTGACCCGAAGAAGGTGGAATTGTCTCTTTATACCAAACTCGAAAACCATTTCTTGGGCTATGTGCCTGATTTAGAGCCTATTGTTACAGAAATGACGGAGGTGACGGCAACGCTCAATTCGCTTTGTATCGAAATGGATTCTCGTTATGATTTGCTCAAACGTGCGCACGTCCGCAATATCAAAGAATACAATCAAAAATTTGTACAGCGACGACTCAACCCAGAGAAAGGACACCGATTTTTGCCATATATCGTATTGGTCATTGATGAATTTGCAGATTTGATTATGACGGCAGGCAAAGAAGTGGAGTTGCCGATTGGGCGATTGGCGCAGTTGGCTCGTGCCATCGGTATTCACTTGATTATCGCAACTCAACGCCCTTCGGTGAATATTATCACAGGTGTGATAAAAGCGAATTTCCCGGCTCGAATTGCCTTCAAAGTGGCTTCTAAAATTGACTCTCGTACTATTTTGGATACTGGCGGAGCGGAGCAATTAATTGGTCGAGGCGATATGTTACTCTCCGTAGGCGGCAATATGGTTCGCTTGCAATGTGCTTTTGTAGATACGCCCGAAGTAGATCAAGTGATTGCTTTTATTTCTAAACAAAAAGGCTATCCTGAGCCGTTTTTCTTGCCCGAGTTTAGCGCAGATGGCGAAAAAGAAGATAGAAGCGTGGTTAAATATTCTGACTTCGATGAATTTTTTGATGAAGCCGCACTTTTGATAGTAAGAAATCAGCAAGGCTCTACTTCGATGTTACAACGAAAACTCAAACTGGGCTACAACCGTGCAGGGCGCATCATGGACCAACTGGAATCCGTCGGGATAGTTGGACCCAATGAAGGCTCAAAAGCTAGAGAAGTCTTGATTTATGATGAAACGGAGTTGGAAAAGTATATCAATCATTTGAGGAATAGTTAGAAGATTGTTGTCTAAGGAAATCAAATAATAATAACAATTAAGCCATTTAAAAAAACGCTTACTTTAAATAATTGATATTCCTACTTCACCCTTTTTCTCCTGCGCATTATAATCTTTTTTACGAAAATTGCGTTTGTTAGTAGTCAGTTATATTTGCCTTAGTGCATCGTAATATCATTATATATTTTATAAAAAGCTGCGTTTTTAACATCTCTTTTTATAATATATATATTCAGAATATAATAATCAAACAATCTTTAACAATGCGAATATTAATTTTAACTTGCCTTATGGCAATCGTCAGCATCAGCGTACAGGCTCAAAAAGCACCTGAATACACTAAAAAATCAGATGCTGCTTCGATTAAATTGCTCAAAAAAGTACACTCAAAATATGCTACTTTCAAATCAATGCAAATGGATTTGAAAATGACACTCAAAAGTGGCAAAAAAGTAGAAACACAAACAGCGAAACTTACCGTAAAAGGAGATAAATTCAAGATGGTAGCAAAGGGTTCTGAAATTACCTGCGATGGGAACACGCTTTGGAATCATCAAAAATCTTCTAAAGAATTATACATCAGCGACCCTGACGAGGAAGACTTAGGAATGTTCAACACGCCTGATAAACTTCTGAAAACCTTTCAGAAAGATTATATTTCTGCAATTATCGCTACGGTCAAGGAAGGTGGAAAAACGGTTTATAAAGTAGAGTTTAAGCCAAAATCTCGTGATTCGGAATACTCTAAAATCCGTGTTACGGTAGATAAAGCAACAAATCAAATCAAGCGCATCAAAATTTTTGATAAGAGTAATACGCATTACACCATCGATATTTTGAATGTAAAATCAAATGTATCTGTGAGCGATGCGACTTTTAAAGTAGATGTAAATAAACTTCCAAAAGGAACAGAGGTTATTAACTTAGTTGAATAATTTTTTTTAAAAATAAAGAGCATTTTTAAATGCTTAAAGCATCCATAGATTTTCTCTATGGATGCTTTATTTTTGTAATGAATCTAAAATCAATTTACCTAAAACTCTACTCTATGTTTATTTATAGCGTTTCTTGCACGATGCCTACCGAAATAGCTCCAAAATGGGAGCAGTTCTTTTTAGACAAACATTTGGATGATGTGGTGAATACAGGCTATTTTACGGGATATTCTTTTCGGAAAGTAGTTGGAGTTGAAAATACCGATGAGGTAACTTTTGTCTCTGAATATTATTTCAATGAGATGTCTGATTTTGAGAATTATAATAAAAATGCTGCATCCAAATTGAAAACGGAAGTCATGGAATTGTTTGAAGGAAAATTTCGAGCAACTCGACAAATTTTACAAAAAATGAGGTGATTGGTAAAAAAATAAAAAACGTTGATGCTGCTACAGCAATTCTCACTATGACGTTATCAATTGCCCCGCATCTTTAGTGCGGGGTTATATTACAAAAAAGTTAAACCCCTGATTTTTAGATTTATTCTTTACCCTACACTGAGTATACGGGGCAATGGATAGAGCTAAATGAAGAATTGCTATTCTGGCAGAGAAGCAGCGTTTTTTGGAATAGATAAATAAGCAAGAGTTAATAAACAGCATTGCGACTACGCTACTGAAAATAAATTTTACAGCAGCCTCGCCGCAACAGCGTTTGCAGGTTTTTATTCGGCAGTATCGGCATATTTTTGAAAAGTCGCCAAATCCTTATCTCCTCTGCCCGAAAGATTGACTACAACGTTTTCCGTTCTACCAAAAGTCATTTTTTCTAATGCTGCAAATGCGTGAGCCGTTTCCAAAGCAGGAATAATACCTTCCGTTCGAGCCAAGAAATAAGCCGCTTTGATGGCTTCATCATCCGTAATACTCACCGCTTCGGCCCTGCCCGTATCAATCAGGTGCGCATGAAGTGGCCCAATACCCGGATAATCCAAACCGGCTGAAATGGAATAAGGCTCGATAATCTGGCCG
>CALOED010000088.1:0-2655 GCA_942492005.1 uncultured Saprospiraceae bacterium | reverse complement strand
CAAAGCTGAAATCAATTCGTGTAGCTTTCTAAGTGCGTTTTTTAATGGTTTAGGGCAAAAGTGTCACCACTGGAGACACTTTTAAAAATGCTTAATTATCGTCACAGATTTCAACCAACGGCTGACTTTTGCGAAGTCTCAAAGACTTTGTAAGTCTAAATTTAAGGTGAAGCAGGGACCTACAATCCCGATAATGATCGACGCAGGTTAGGGAGATTTTTTTACAATCTCGTAATATCTCTAGGTATTTTTTTGAATACAATATTGTGTTGTCGCATAAAATCATCGGACAAAGCGCAGACATCGGCATATATCACATAACCGTCTGCCTTTTGCCGTATCGTATTTAAAAATGCGGTATCTAAATAAGTAATTTCCGACTTTTCGTAATGAAAATAATAATCCGTCTGATGATGATGCCCCAAATAGTGTGCGTGTTGCCCTTCCGTTTGGGCTTGATAGGTTTTGATGCTGCCCGTTTCGGTGTAATAGACATACTTGCGGATTTCCTCCAAAGGCAGGTTTTCGTTTAGGATTTCGTTGTTTTCTATAAACATCGGCTCACCCAATTCATAAAAAGTAAAATCGCCTCCAGTGCCTGCTACCGCCTTGTTGCCTTCTCCGTAGCCTTTGATTACCCTTCGCACGCGCTCGGCGGTTATCGTATCCGCATAATCTTCCATTTCGATTAGGATAAATTTACGGTTGCCGCCGTCTTCTTTGTTGAGGTTTAATACAGCGTGTGCCGTTGTTCCGCTTCCTGCGAAGGAATCGAGGATTAGGGAGTCAGAGTCGGTGGCGATTTGAAGAACTCTCTTAATAAGATCAACAGGTTTTGGAAATTGAAAACTTTTACCTAAGCCAAGCTTCGTAAGCATAGTTGTTCCTTGTTCACTTATTACTGCTGTATCATCCCATATTGTTTTAGCTGTAATCGTTCCTTTTCTATATTTTTCATATATACCCCAATCACCACCTTGTTTTGGTTTGCCAAATAAAGCATTCATGTCATTTTTAGAAGTTACGTTATTAATCAATTTTTCCTTTCCCCATCTCCAACAACTTTCTTCATTTTTACTATTTATGGGCTTAATTTCAATGTTAAATTCATTAGACTTTTCTAATGAAATAGGGCAAAACCCATTTTTATCTGGTTTAGATGAATTAATATAAATCGGATAAAAAAGGTTAGGACGATTAAACCTACCAAATTTTGGGTTTCGATTTCTTAGCTCTCTTATAGAATACCTACTAATTTCGTCCTTATATGGAAAATCATCTAAACTACCAGGAAGTCCCTTAATTATTGAATTTTGTGATTTTGAAAAACAAAGTAAATATTCATGAGTTTTCGCAAGTTGTTTATAAGTCTGTCCTCTTTTATTAGATTGTATAATAATCTCCGCTTGAAAATTATTTTCGCCAAATATTTCTATTAATAAAAATTTTAATGAATGGATTTCATTGTCATCAAGACTTATAAATATTAATCCATTTGTACTTAAAAGTTTATGCAGCAATTTTAACCTCGGATACATCATACAGAGCCATTTATCGTGTCGAGTAAGGTCTTCGCCTTCCTTGCCCACGACTTCGCCCAACCATTTTTGTATTTTTGGGCTGTTCACATTATCATTATAAACCCATTGTTCGTTGCCAGTATTATAAGGCGGGTCGATGTAGATACATTTGATTTTGCCCTCGTATTCGGGCAGGAGGCTTTTGAGGGCAGCTAAGTTGTCGCCTTTGATGATTTTATTGCCGCTTTCCGTTTCGGTGTTAAAATGTTCTTTGGCTTCCAATATTCTATACGGCACATCTAAATGATGATTGATGACTTTTTTCTTTCCTATCCAATCTAAAGAAGGCATTGTGTTTCTTATTTATGGTTTTATTGAATAATTTCAAAAATAAACATTTGAGGTTAATTTGTTGTGTTATCGCAAAAATTTAAAACCATACCGTTTTTTTGGCAAGCCAAAAAGACTAACAAAAACATGGATTATACTGACGGCAGGCATTTTATTTTGTATAGTAGTGTGAAGAAATGTTCAAAATAGCTCGCTTAATCTGTAACTTGTCTGAGATTAAATTTAGAAATTAGCTATTCGATACGAACCAAAACCAACCAACTATGAAAATCAATATTTATTTTCTTCTATGCGTTTCTTTGTTTTTTATAAAATGCACATCAGAAACGCCATTGTCATTATCAAAAGCAGAAACTTCCAATGCGGTAATCGTACTTACCGAAACGGCTGCTGATTTAGAACATCAAGCTGCCAAAGATTTACAATATTATTTAAAACAAATAGGAAATGTAACGATTGAAATTGGAGAAAAGCCTAGCGAAGAGTTGGTGAATATTTACATTCAGCCTAATAAGAAACTGGATAAGCACACGGTGAGTTATGCGGTCGAAAATGGGAATTTATACATCGGTGGCGGTTCTCCAAAATCTACTTTGAATGCCGTTTATGTCTTTTTAGAAAGAGAAATGAGTTGTCGTTTTTATAGCCCGACGGTAGAAAAATTTCCAACGCTGAAAGATATTTCAGTCAATGGCAATCTCAATTATAAATATACGCCGCCTATCACTACTCGCACGGTGCATTCCCGTTTGTTTTATGAAAACCCTCATTTTGCCAATAAACT
>CALOED010000087.1:0-8758 GCA_942492005.1 uncultured Saprospiraceae bacterium | reverse complement strand
ATTTGCAACCTCCGTTTGTTGATCCCACTAAAATAGGCGTACCCCTTCATTCGCTTACAATGAGAAAGAAGGGGCCGTCTCAAAAGCGCCAAATAACTCAAACATGGGCGGCAGCATATCGGCATTTTGATGTCGGTGTTGCCATCGGAGCAACCGGTTTATCAGACAAAGGTTCACCAGACGATTTTCAAACGAATGCCAACAATTTGCCCATAGAAGGTGTGGTGATTTTTAATCGGTTGATTGGGCTAGCAATGGGCGGATTAATATTGACTTGGACGATTTGGAAGTTTGAGTTTTCTCAACAACCGACTACTTTTTTTAAATATTTTAGACTTATAAGCCCAGCTATTGGGGCAAGCTCTCGCCCGTCATTTGTGCCAATTTCAAAAAAACCAGGCAGCATTCCAAAAATTTCCATCCCAACGGTCAAGTACGATTTTTCTATTTTCAACCAGCTCAAAACGACTTGGGCATTGTCGAATGCTGAATTTAGATATGTGGTGACGCATCGAATGTTTTTGATTTTGGTGTTTAGCGGATTGTTAGCCATATTTTTTCAATTGGCAAATGTGCGAACCACAGACGGATTAGAACTTTTACCAACAACTTGGAAAATGCTGACCTTGCCCATGTTGATGTTTTCGGGCGTTATCAATGTCGTGACTTTTTTATATGCTGGAATGCTGGTGCAGCGAGCAAAAACGGCTAAAATGAGCGGCTTAATAGATGTCTCGCCCGTGAAAAATTGGACATTGATGGGCGCACAATTCTTAGCTTTGGTCAAAATGCAAGCCGTTTTATTGGCTTTGGTAATGGTGGCAGGAATGACCGCACAGGCGTACAATGGCTATTTTCGCTTTGAAATTGGGCATTATTTATTTGAGTTGTATGGGTTGCGATGGATGGATTTTGTGATTTGGGCAATGGTAGCCATTTTCATTCAAACCGTAGTTGCAAACACTTATTTGGGTTTGTTTTTGTTGATTGGCGGCTCGCTAGGTATGGCGGTTTTGCCACAATTTGGCATCGAACCTTATGTATTTCGATACAATATGGGACCAGTTTTTGAATATTCAGACATGGATGGCTACGGCAATTCACTCACGCCTTATCTGACTTATAAATTCTATTGGCTGATTTTTGGCGCATTTTTATTATTGGGAACATTGTTGTTTTGGATGCGAGGCTCGACGTTTTCGTTGGGCGAGCGGTTTAAATTGGCAGTGCAACGAGTAAAAAGCCCAATGGGATTGGTAATGCTGCTTATTTTAATGGGCTTTGTTAGTTTGGGGTTTATTATTCAAAAAGAACAAAAAAAAGCCACAGGCGGCAGGGGTTCGTACGAAGATGAACGCAAAGCGATGCAGCAATTTCAACAAAAATACGCTTCGTATAAAAATACCATTCAACCCAAAATCACCGCCGTGAATTTGAATGTTGATATTTTTCCGAGCGAAAAACGATTTGAAGCCAATGGCAAATACACGATAGTGAATAAGCGTGCCGTGGCAATAGATACGCTAATCATCCGAACGGGTTTTGATGAAGAAACGGATTATACTATCAGTCAAAAAGCAAGGGCAATTTCAACGGACAAAGATTTTCATTTTGATGTTTGGAAACTAGAAACGGCATTGCAACCGAATGATAGTTTGACATTGGATTTTACTATTCAATCGCCTGAAAATACTTTTTTTAGAAAATACCACAATGTCAAATCGAACGGCACTTTCATTAGCGTTGATGCGTTTCCGAGGTTAGGAATGTTGGATTTTGGGAAGAAACTTTTGCCAACGGACACGGCTGCTTTGCATACGTCATATATGGCGAAAGATGCCGATTGGATTGATTTTGAAGCGACGGTCAGCACTTCAAAAGACCAAATTGCGCTTGCTCCTGGCTATTTGCAAAAATCTTGGACGGCAGACAATCGGCAATACTTTCATTATAAAATGGATACGCCCATTAAGTTTTTCTTTGGTTTCAATTCTGGGCGATTTGAAGTATTGCGAGATAGCTTGGATGGCGTGTCATTGGAAGTCTATTATGATAAAAAGCACGATTATAATGTGCATCGCATGATGAAAGGCTTAAAAACAGCCTTGGCATTTTGTAATGAAAATTATATCCCGTATCAGCATCGGCAAGCGAGAATTATCGAATATCCAACTACTTTGGGTTCGTATTCTACGACTTTTGCCAACTCTATTCCGTTTGCGGAATACAATTTTATCGCAGATATTCGGGAAGCGGAAGGCGATATTGATGTGCCGTTTTATGTGGCGGCGCACGAGTTGGCGCATCAATGGTGGGGCAATCAGGTAGTGCCTGCCGATGTGTTGGGCGCAAAAATGATTACAGAAAGTTTGGCAGAATATACCGCTTTGAAAACCTTAGAGCGAGCTTATGGGGCAGCCAAAATGCAGCAATTTTTGAAAGTAGATTTGAACAGCTATCTCGATGGCAGACAAAGAGAATATAACACCGAAAGCCCGTTAATGCTTTCAAAGGGCGGGCAAAACTATATTCATTATCGCAAAGGCGCATTGGTCTTTTATGCGTTGAGCGATTACTTAGGCGAGCAGCGTTTTAATGCTATTCTAAAAACATTCGTGGCGCAAACGGAATACCGAAAACCTTACACGACTTCGTTGGAGTTAATTCAATTGATAGAACAAGCTTTGCCCGATACCTTGAAATATCTGGTAGAAGATATGTTTGAGACGATTACTTTGTATGATAATTTAATAATTAACACGACTGCCCCGAGCGTTTGAAAAATGGCAAGTACAAAGTCACGATGGATATTCAAACCGCTAAATTTAGAATAGAAGGCAAAGGCAACCGCATTTATAAAAATAAAAAAGGAGAAAGTATCAGTCACCATTTCAAGAAATTGAATAAAACCATTCAGTCCTTGCCATTAGCTGATTATATCGAAGTCGGCATTCTAAATGCCAAAGGCGAATATCTCTATTTAAAAAAGCACAAATTTTCTTCTATTCAAAATACGATAGCAATAGAGGTCGATGAATTGCCTGCACAAGTTGGGATTGACCCGCTGCATAAGTTGTTGGATGTTAGGAGTTGGGATAATTGGGGAGATTTATTTTAAGATTGGTTTTGAATTGTTGCGATTTGTTGGTTATATTTGTTAGGAGCAATGAGTTACGTCTTAGACGGAATTTCTATATCAATGAATTTTTAAAATCAATAACCATGGATATTTTGTATATAGGTGCTTTAATTACAATAGCCTTACCGATTTTAGGATATAGTGCACAGGATATTAAAAAAATGCTTATTTCGTTAATAGCGGCAGGAATTTTCAGCATTTGTTGGGGCTTTTACCTATCATCTCTACTAGAATCATTGACGTTTTGGGATAATGCGGTACATTCCATAGTTTCATTATGGGATGACAGTATTTCAAAACAAAAGGCAAATATTCGAATGATGTCAAAAATACATTGGTTTATTGGCGTTCTTATTTTATTAGTTGCTGGAGGGCTTTTTTTTAAAAGTAAAGATAGTGTTTATTAACCCTGAAACTAGGAAATTTTGTTAATAAGCCGCTTTTGGGGTGTTGGTTTTGAATGTTACTTACTTTTTTTTAGCTATCTGTTGGAATTCCGAATGTTCTATATTATATTTAGGTAGTTCATTGAGTGTTATTGTTTTTTTTGTCACAAATTTAACCCCCAATAAATGGAGGTCATTTTTTCTAATTTGGCAAAAATTCCAAAAACAACACGTACGAGTATCGGAAGCTATACTGATTATCAATGAATTGTACAGGAAGGGGAAAAGAAGTCTATCTAAACTGGAGTGGATTAAGACCTTTGATTTGAGCCATATACGCTTTCCCTAAAGAAAGAAAAGAAGTCTATCTAAACTGGAGTGGATTAAGACAATGCAATGCGTAAATTTCTCATAAAAAAATTATGAAAAGAAGTCTATCTAAACTGGAGTGGATTAAGACACAAAACCTTTCATAAAATAACTAAATTTTTATAGAAAAGAAGTCTATCTAAACTGGAGTGGATTAAGACAGTGATAATTGAAAGAATTCGTAAATCCATTTTAAGAAAAGAAGTCTATCTAAACTGGAGTGGATTAAGACTTCTTCATCATATATTCTATTTCACTTTGCAACTGGAAAAGAAGTCTATCTAAACTGGAGTGGATTAAGACAAGAAATATCAGCACAACTTCCCATCATCATCATTGAAAAGAAGTCTATCTAAACTGGAGTGGATTAAGACGGACTTGGCAATATCTTAGAAGATCAATAAGTGTGAAAAGAAGTCTATCTAAACTGGAGTGGATTAAGACACAAAAAATTCTACTTCGCCTGATGGAAACCATCGGAAAAGAAGTCTATCTAAACTGGAGTGGATTAAGACCAATCCACACTAAATTACTATCCAAAATAAAATTAGGAAAAGAAGTCTATCTAAACTGGAGTGGATTAAGACAAGACAGTCATTAACTTTTTCATATTTTTTTCATAGAAAAGAACCCGTTCTCACCAAGTCTTCAAGTAGCCGAAACCTAAAAAGCCCGCTAGTTTCAGAGTTAAGCGCAGCGTCTCTGAAATTCTTTATTCTTCACGTCTTAGACGTGTAACAACCCCCGAAAATAATATCTAAAAAGCACAAAATGGCAAGTAGATATAAAATACAAAACCAGCAAGCGTTATACTTTTTGACCTTCAAAGTAGTAGGTTGGATAGATGTATTTACCAGGCAACGTTATAGAGATATATTGATTGAGAGTTTGAAATTCTGCCAAGAAAAGAAAGGCTTACGTTTATATGCTTATGTTATCATGAGTAATCATCTGCATTTAGTAGCAGCAGCGAATGAAGGCTATGAACTTTCAAACATATTAAGAGATTTTAAAAAATTCACCGCTCAACAAATCTTAAAATCCATTGACGCAGCACCAGAAAGTAGAAGAGAATGGATGCAATATCTATTTAGCTATTTCGGTAAGAAAAACACGAATAATAGAAAGTATCAATTTTGGGGACAAGATAATCATCCTATCGAATTATGGAGCGAAAAAGTAAGCGGACAAAAGATTAATTATATTCATAACAATCCTGTTAGGGCTGGGTTAGTAGCAGAACCAGAACATTATTTATATTCGAGTGCTTCAAATTATATTAATGGAACGGGGTTGATAGATGTGGTTTTGTTTTGATTGATGCGTTTTTTTTTGCACGTCTAAGACGTGAGAGATAAAGAATTTCAGAGACGCTTCGCTTAACTCTGAAACTAGCGGAATTTCAGAGACGCTTCGCTTAACTCTGAACTAGCGGAATTTCAGAGACGCTTCGCTTAACTCTGAAACTAGCTTTGCTACAAAAGCTACAAATTCTTAAATATTCTTAATCACTGGTAAAGTTTTGTTAATACAGGTTGCGTTGCATTTTTTGCTTCGTTACAGGGCTGTGCAATCTTTTTTAACAAAAAAAAATTATCAGATGAAAAAAATCAAAGGTTTAACTTTACTCTTTTTACTATGTTTTCTGACTACTCAAAGCTTTGCTCAAAACGGCAACGAAATAGGTCTCAAACTCAATTCGCTACAAAATTATAGTGCTGTTTTCAAGCTCAAACTAAAAGAGAATCGCTATTTTAGGCTAGATGCGGGCAGCCTTCAGGCGACTTCTTCCGCTTCTCGTTCCAATTTCAGGTTGAACCTAGAGCTGGGTTGGGAAACTCGCCGCCGTGTTACGGACAAGTTTAGTTTTATTTCTGGCCCGACGCTGGGCGTACAACCTTTGGTGAGTTATCAAAGGATTAGCGATAGGTGGGATTTGGATTTAGCGGCTTCGGTAGGTTTCATTTTAGGCGGTCAATATTGGCTCAATGATAAGTTTTATTTGAGTTTAGAAACTATTCCGACGCTTCAATTCACCCATGATTTTGATAGCCGCCGAACGAATACCGCACTCAATGCCAACCTTACTCAGGCTAAATTGGGGATTTTTTATGCGTTGTAACTATTCAGCTTGCTGAATAGTTACAACGCATAAAAAATAAGTTAATCTTTTCGCCAATGGTGGCTTGCTCTATTGTACTTTGGTTTTCAATGTAAACAAGGCAGCATACTACCTTGGAGTGTATAAACAAACTTTTGAAACAGTGTAATAGTTACTTAAAATCAAAAGAATTGGTATAAACAAGTATGGGTAAAAAATTATCGTTAAAAGCATTGAAGTAGTACAATACATTACATCATGGCTACTACACAGTAAAATATCCATTGAAAAGCCTAAGAAAAGCGGTGTTTCTGCTTTAAATTGCGATAAAGTGATTAAAAATCAAAAGGTTTAAAAATTATTTAATATGAAATACTTCTTTACGTTATTGGTGGCTCTATGTTTTTCTTTTACGATTATAAATGCTCAAACTACTCAACCCGTCCAAGATGATTTTGAAGGAAATGGAACGATTACAGGTTGGCTAGGCGATGATTGTAATATCAATACCAGTTTAGTCAATCCTCACCAGCAAGGAATTAACACTTCTGCTACGGTCTTAGAGTATCACGATGTGGGCGGACAGTATGCGAATGTCCGATTTGATATTGGCGATAACTATGACTTATCTACGCACCATACTTTTTCATTTAAAATATACGTGCCAACTAGCGGCTTGACGGGCAATCAGGCCAATAAGGTCTCACTGAAATTACAAGATGGCACGCAAGGGCAACCTTGGGCAACACAATCCGAAATCATCAAAACGATTAGTTTGGACCAGTGGCAAACGGTATCTTTTGATTTTCAAAATGACTCGTATATCAACTTAGACCCGACTTCGTTGCCGCCAGTGCAGCGAACCGATTTTAATCGAGTATTAATACAAATCAATGGCGAGAACAACAATGATAACGTCTTGGCATATATTGATGATTTTGCTTATGATGGCACTATTCCTGCACAGCCCGTTTTTGATAATTTGATTTGGTCGGATGAGTTTGACGTAGATGGAGCGATAGACGCAACGAAATGGTTTCACCAAACACAATTGCCCGCAGGAGGTAGTTGGTACAATGGCGAAATCCAACATTATACAAATCGCATAGACAATGCGGTAGTAAGTAATGGTAATTTAAATGTGATTGCTAAAAAAGAAACCTTTACGGATCAAGGACACACAAAGCCATATACTTCGGCTCGGTTAAATTCTAAATTTGCGTTCAAATATGGGCGAGTAGAAGTGCGAGCAAAGCTGCCTACGGGCGTTGGGACTTGGCCTGCGATTTGGATGTTAGGTAAAAATATTAACGAAGATGGCGGATATTGGGATATTCAAGGGCTAGGCACAACGTCTTGGCCTGCTTGTGGCGAAGTTGATATTATGGAACATTGGGGACATAACCAAAACTACGTTCAAAGTGCAATGCACACGCCCTCTAGCTCAGGCAATACATCGAACAAAGGCGGACAAGTAGTCCCGACGGCATCGAGTGCTTTTCATGTTTATGCTTTGGAATGGACGGCCGATAAAATGGTCTTTAGCGTAGATGGTGCGGTACATTACACGTACAATCCTGCGGTAAAAGATGCGAGTACTTGGCCTTTTGATGCGGAGCAGTATTTGTTATTGAATATTGCCATTGAGCCAGGCATCGACCCGAACTTTACGCAAGGTGCAATGGAAGTTGATTATGTAAGAATTTATCAACAGTCGCCTGTTTCCTCCGTCAATGCGAAGGAAAGTAAAACACCAACTTATTTCCCTAATCCTGTCAGTGACCAGTTAAACATCGTTTTGGAAGAAGCTATTCAGCAAGATGTTATCTTTAATATTTATAGCATTGACGGCAGATTAGCAAAAAGCTTGAAGCAATCCGCTAATGATAAAACCATCACTTTGAATGGTTTAAATCAATTGACCAAAGGTATTTATATTGTTCATTTCAATGTGGAAGGGCAAATTTATAGAGTGAAAATGGTGAAAGAGTAGAAGGTCAATTACTTATCAATCTAAATGGAAAGAAACCTAAAACGGGTTGAAAACTAGCACTTAGTTTTCAACCCGTTTTAGGTTTTTTGCAAAAAAACTTTAAAATAATAGTAAAAACTAGGAAGCCTTTTGGGGTGATAAAACCCTGTCAATGGAGTGAAGCGAAGCGATAGTATACTTCTATAACTTTGTGAACAATAATTAATAGTATTAATATCATTTCATAAAACAAAAAATAATAATGAAAACACAAATGATTCGTTTCACAATGCTGACCATGCTTTTTTGCTTTTCTCTATTTAATCATTCCGTCTTTGCTCGTTTTTTTTTTTTTTTTTTTTTTTTTTTTTTGAACGCATTGTGGCTAATGATGTAGATTTCAAAGACTACTTAGGCAATGCCTCAGCTATTTCTGGCAATTTTGCTATTGCTGGCGCATATTATGATGATAATGTAAGGGGCAACCTCACGAAAGCGGGGGCGGCATATATCTATCAAAACAATGGCGGTTGGCAAGAGATGGCAAAAATCACGCCTAACCAACGAAATAAAAATGCGTGGTTTGGCTATTCTGTTGATATTTCAGGAAACTGGGCAATTGTAGGCGCACCTAAAGAAAAGTATGATGAAAACAACCAAAACATCAAATCCCAATCAGGTGCAGCCTATATTTTCCAATTTCAAAATGGTGCTTGGAGTCAAGTACAAAAGCTAGTAGCAAGTGACCGAGCATCTAGCGACAATTTTTGTTGGGATGCTGCTATCAATGG
>CALOED010000086.1:0-6479 GCA_942492005.1 uncultured Saprospiraceae bacterium | reverse complement strand
TAACTATCTTTTTGACTTTGTATAAATTGAGTGTTTGAATATTTTTCATGGCTTGCATTTGGTAAGCAAACTCATTACCTGCTCGCTTTGCAGGATCGCCTGTGCAGCTTTCTTCTTTGCCTAGAATAGCAAAATCAATGCCTGCGGCGTTTAATATTTTTACAAAAGCAATGGTTACTTTTTGCGCTCGTTGGTCAAAACTGCCTGCACAACCGACCCAAAATAATACTTCTGGCTGCTTGCCTTGCGCTGCTAATTCTGCTATGATTGGTACTTTTATGTTGTTACTCATGGTTGTATTTCTATGTTTGTGTTTTTTATAAAAATGGTAAATATCAAAACGAAACGATGCAGCCATTTAATCTAATTCCTCCACCCAATTCGCTCTATCACTCGACGAAAATTGCCATGGCGCGCCATTATTTTCAATATTTGTAAACATTGCACTCCATGTTTCGGGAGAGTCTGCTTTATCCAAAATCAAATTTCGACGCAATTCTACAATTATATCCAATGGATTAATCATCACAGGACAAGCCTCAACGCAAGCATTACAAGTGGTGCAAGCTCTTAATTCTTCGGTTGTGATATAATCGAAAAGATTTTTACCATCGTCATAATTTTCACGAGTATGGGTTTTGGCATCTAGGTTTTTACCGATTTCGTCTGCTCTATCTCGCACATCCATCATTACTTTTCGAGGTGAGAGTTTTTTGCCTGTAATATTGGCAGGGCATTCCGAAGTGCAACGTCCGCATTCGGTGCAAGAGTAGGCATCCATGATAGATTTCCAACTCAAATCAAAAACATCGCTTGCCCCGAATTTGATAATTTCTTCTTCTTCAACTGGCAGCGTTTCTTGAGCTTTCGCTTTAGCGACGGGTACTGCTTTTTCTTCTACTTTTGGCGTATTGAAAATATCGTCTGTGCTTTCTTCATTTCCACCAAAAATATCATCTACCACTTCTTCATTGTCATTTCCAAAAATATCATCGACGTTTTCATCTTCGTTATTTCCACCAAAAATATCTTCCACGCCTTCGTCATCGCCACTTCCAGCATCACCAAAAATATCTTCCACGCCTTCATCATCGCCACTTCCAGCATCACCAAAAATATCTTCCACGCCTTCATCATCGCCACTTCCAGCATCACCAAAAATATCTTCCACGCCTTCGTCGTCGCCACTTCCAGCATCGCCAAAAATATCTTCCACGCCTTCGTCGTCGCCACTTCCAGCATCGCCAAAAATATCTTCCACGCCTTCGTCGTCGCCACTTCCAGCATCACCAAAAATATCTTCCACGCCTTCGTCGTCGCCACTTCCAAAAATATCATCAATCTCTTCGCTAGGCGTAAAACTATTGTCTTTCAATGGCGCAGTTTTAACCGCCACTTGAATAGGTGCTGGTTCTTCTGCAAACATAGGCGCAACTTCTTTGGTTACGGCTGCCATATTTGAAATCTGCCCTTTGGGCGTAACACGAGCGTAAAATGTATTTGGAAATGCCAAAAAGATGTGTAAATGCTTAGAATACGGGACGTAATTCATAAAAATGAAAACGCCAATGATATGTCCCCACCAACCCAATCGCTCTATAAAAAGCAAAGTGCCTTCTGACATTCCACTGAACAATGGCGCAATAAATTGGCTAACAGCGAAAGGTTGAGTTTGGTGATAAGTGCCAATATCTTGCAAGGCTTGGTCTCCACCATTCATCATAAAAATGCAAGTGATGAGGTAAATTTCAAAGTAAAGAATCAAGTTGCCGTCCAGTTTGGGCCAGCCGTTCATTTCGGGCTTATGGAAACGGGGTACTTTGAGTAAATTTCGTCGAGCAAGGAATATAAAAGTGGCGATAAATGCCAATACAGAGAGGATTTCGATAAACGAAATAACGAAAGTGTAAAGCCCCGCAAAGATAGTTCCTTCAGCATAATGCCATAAAATGCGGTGTTGGCCTAAGAAACCATCAGCGAATATTTCAATCAATTCGATTTGGGTAATAATAAATTCTAAATAAATAAATAAATGCAAAAAGGCCGGTAGCAATCGCTTAAACATCTTTTTTTGTCCAAAAGCAACAAGCATCATGTTTTGAAAACGTTGGCTAGTATCGCCCGATATTTTTTCTGGTTTGCCGAGTAAGATATTGCGTCGAATGCGTCCAACTTGACGTGCAAAAAGTCCAAACGCCACAAAGAAAAGTATTATAAAAATGATTTGACCTATCATTCTGATTTGCGATTTTGAGTTTTATTATTGTATAAAAATGGTTGTAAAATCTAAGATATACAAAGATTGGAGAAATTTCGTAATAATTCAGAACGGGTATGAATAAAAATAAGGATATAATATTAAATCTTGACATTATATAGGGCAAAAGCATTTACGCATTGTTGTAAGGTTTTTGCTTTGAAAAATGCTTTACAACATAGCTGTAAGTGCTTTCGCCCTAGAAATTATAGGCTTTTCAATTTCTGCTCTAAAGTCAGTTTTTCTTTTTCAAGTTTTTTCGTTTGGCGTTTTGATTTTCTAATATTCTTATTGATTTCCCCCAATTGCGTTTCCAACTTTTTTCTTTCTAATCCGCCACTTCCATGTTTTTCAAGTGCCAATTTTTCAACTTCATGGCGAAGCAATTTGAAATAAGGATTACCATGCACCCAATTCATTTTGTATTGTAATTTGCCGCTATTTATAGCTTCTCTAATTTCTATTTGCGTCAATCCATATTCTTTTTCTGCATTATTATTGCTAAGAGTTCCTCCTTTTTCTGTCCACATAATTTTTTTATCTAAAATACAGATTTCATAAAAAATAAAAAAATATGCATCATTGTTTTTCGAAAATATAAACTCTTTTATTGAGGTAGGCAGAAGGCTCGAACTCCATTCCTATTTTCAAAGAACCACCAGTTTTCAAGACCGGGAACGCTACCAACAAGCGAAATTACCTACCTTTTTATAATAAGAGAACTTTTCTCATTATCCCTTAGCACGGCAGGCAGGACTCGAACCTACAAATCACAGTTTTGGAGACTGATTACTACGCCAATAGGCTGCCGTATTTTTCACATTAAAAATTCACTCCTTTCATTATTCATTTCTAGCGGAAAGCAGAGGTATCGAACCCCATTCCCTTTCGAGAACACATCACTTAGCAGGCTAGCCCAGTTCCTAACTGGTTTACTTTCCCTTTTGAATTTTGAATTTTGAATGATTGAATAAGCTGCCGCTGCTTCTTCCACTAATAGCGGCAGCCTATTCAATCAATCAATCAATCAATCAATCATTCAATCATTCTATCATTACTTAATAGTGGGAAAGGAAGGAATCGAACCTTCGCACTGCTGTTTTACAGACAGGGTGGCTTCGCCTGTGCGCTTTCCCTTATATGGTTTTTGAGTATGAGGCATAAAAAAAACGCCTTTGCATTTTTATTCATGCAAAGGCGTTTTGATTGATTTTATAAAAATCTCACAATTATTCATGATACACCTCTGCTAGTTTGGTATAATACCAACTACTTAAAGAGGATAATGATAAAATTGTGATATGTTGATTTTTATGTTTCATGCTCTAATTTACAATGAAGCGAACAGGAAAGTTCCTATTCGGTGAAATTTTTATTTATTTTCTTTCAATTGTCTAGCAATATATTGCGGCACTAACCAAAGAAATGAAATTGGAAATAATAAAACTGCCCATACTTTTTTTGAAAATTGCATAATGATTTGATTTTGAACTTGTCTGCCCTGCCTTTGTCGGCAGACAGGCGACAGGAAAGTGATTTAAAAATTTAATATTTGACGTATCAATTTACGAATTATTACAAATAATTTAAAGATTAATATTCAATATACTTCCGCTTAAACCTCAAATATTTCTTTCCATTAATTATTACATAATCCTTTACAATCCGTCCTTTTTTATCGTATTTGTATTCAAATCTCATATCCTCTGACCAAAGACCACCCACATAAACAATTTCTTTTTTTTTTCATCTCATCAGGATGACAAGTTGTGATTTCTGATATTTTATCGCCGTATTCATTGTATTCATATTGAATGGTTATAGTCGTCAAAACGCCATCAATTAATATTGTATCATGTTTAGTGATGATTTGATTTTTGGAATTGAAAGTATATCGAACATAGCTAGGCGCACCATATTTGGTTGCTGTTTTTAGCAATTTTACATTCTCAATCTTTGTGTCCAATAATGTTCTATTGTATCTTTTTTCGGCTATTCTTTCTCCATTTTTATCATATATATTTTCAAAGATTAGTGTAGAAGTATCTCGTTCAGCTTTAGGTTTATAAATAGAAATAGTAGCTTCTTGCGCTAGATGACCATACTCATTATAATAGAAAAAACTCTTAAAGTACAGTTTTCTTCTTACATAATTGTAGTTTTCCACAGCTCGTCCAAGTTCATCTAATTTTCTAACTGAATTGTGGTATTTCCTAAAAGGATTTTTACTATGATAATTAATAATGTACTTTGTTTTAATCGTCTTAACGCCTGGATAGAATTTATGCTGAAACTGAAAAGGGCTTTGGGCATTTGTATGAATACCAAAAGAAAGAATGAAGAATAAAAAGAAGTATTTTTTCATGATTTTTGGTTTTGAATAATAAAAAAGCACCAAACATTACTAGAACGTTTGATGCTTTCAAAATGTAAATTTAAAACCTACGATAACAAATCACCAGCATTTTTATTTCCCAATCCCAAAGCACTAACTGTACTCATAATGGTAGATAAAATGCTTTTGTCTTCGCCAGAAGCCTTTTGAGACATTTGGAACAACAAATTCGACATCGTTAAATTGCGAATATCTTCGGAAGATACGCCCATTTTATTTGCAAAACCTTTTACTCTGTCCATCAAGTTTTCGCTGCCATCGCCCAACAATGCGCTTTTCAACTCTTGCAAATTCGAGCTGTTATCCATCAATCTATCCACGGTTTTACCCTGATTGATTGCGCCCATGATGCTATTGAAAAATTGCTGCTCGCCGCCAATGATTTCAATATTTGCCGCTTTCAATGCTTCTGCCAAAACAGATGCTTGCGCTTTTGCAATCTCGACTTGAACATTGATTTGAGCCAATTCGACTTCCTTGTTTTTCTCCAAATTTAACTTGAACTCTTCGTGTTCTTTGCCCACGTCGTTCAACTTTTGCATCGCTAAGGCTTTTTCTTCTACGCCTTTTGCATCCGCCAACGCTTTCATTTTAATGGTATTCGCTTCCGCTTCGCCCAATTCTCTGATGCCTTTGACTTCCGCCAATGCCTTTTTCTCCAAAACATCAGCTTCTATCAAGCCTTTTTTCTCATCGATTTCGGCTTCCGCCATTCCTTGCGCCTGAATGACTTCTGCTTCTGCCAAGCCACGTTTGCGCTCCGCTTCTGCTTTGGCTTCGATACCTTTCGCTTCTGCAATCATTCTTTTCTCCAAAACAACTGCTTCTACGCTACCGTCACGCTCGCGCTTCGCCGCCCCCTCGGAATCGCCGGAGGCCGCCCCGGTCGCAGTCGAGGCCTGGCTCGGCCGACGAGGTGGCGACGGGGCTGTCGGAATCGAATCCCGGCGGCTCGTCCAGGCCTCGCGATCTTTTCCGAGGTCCTGACGACCGATCACGCGCCCGCGGATCTCCCAAGCGCCGACCCAGATCGAATCGGCGGCCACCCAGATCGCTGCAAAGCCGTTCTGAGCCTCATTTCACCGAATTCGCCGAAAACACCAACTCAGAGGGCTGGCGCTGCGCAGCGAGCAGGTCGTGGGCGAGCAGCTCGGCGCTCGGGTAGCGGTCGGCGGGCGCGGGGGCCGTGGCGCGAGACGATCGCGGCCGATCCGCGGCACGGTCGGCGCGGTATCGACCCGGTCGCCGTCGAGGCTCGGGTGCTGGCCGGAGACCATGGCCCACAAGGCATGCCGACCGCGTAGATGTCGGCGCGGTGGTCGGCCTCGTGTGCGTGGCCTGGCGTCTGTTCGGGCGCCCCGTAGGCCAGGGGTGCCGACCTCGTCGCCAGTGCGCGTGAGCGTGAAGACGCCGGGCAGGTCGCGATTGCTGGCGACCACCGAAGTCGTGGCGCTTGGCCACGTCGTCGCGCGAGAATGAGCACGTTGTGCGGCTTGATGTCCAATGATGAACGATGCCGCGCTCGTGCGCGTGGGTGAGCGCGGCGCAGACCGCCTCCGCGATCTCGAGCGCGCGGCGCTGGCTCAGCAGCGCGCCGCCCTGGATCACGCGGTCGAGGGGCAGGCCGTCCATGTCCATCAGGTACATGTTGGGACGCCCCTCGTCGAGATACCCAGGCGCACGATCTTCACGATGTTGGGGTGAGTCGAGGCCTGCATCGCCGTCGACCTCTCGCGTCAGCCGCTCCAGGACGTCGCCGCGGCAGCGCCGCGTCGGGGATGTACTTGAGGGCGCGGATCTCGGCGTCGGCCTCGGAGCCACCTCCAC
>CALOED010000085.1:0-18396 GCA_942492005.1 uncultured Saprospiraceae bacterium | reverse complement strand
TGGCAATCGGTAACGGGATGAAAAAGGCTATTGAGTGCGCACCCAATTCACATCTACGGTATATTGATGGGAGTTGTGACCAATGATTACATCTTTGAATGCAGCGAGTGAGTAACCTGCCAAAGGCAAGGCGGCAGCGGCTGCGGCAGAAAGGGAGGTTTGTATAAATTGTCTTCGTTGCATGATAGTAATGATAGAGATATGTTCATTAGACAATATTCTGTTTGGGATGCTGTATTTCAAACTGCTCAAATCAGTGAGTTGCATTTTGCACGATACCATTTTTTAGAATAAAGTCTATTGTTGAAAAATAGTCTTTTGTGAAATTAATATATTTTTGAAAAATGAGCATATCTCTAAAAGATAAGACTATTGTTGTCTTTGTTCTAAAACTTTTACGACATCTGGCAATGAAAAACCTTTTTGAGATAATAAGACCAATAAGTGATATAGCAAATCGGCACATTCATTTTTAAATAAATCGTCGTTGTTGTCTTTGGCTTCAATCACCACTTCTACGGCTTCTTCGCCTACTTTTTGGGCGATTTTATTAATGCCTTTTTCAAAAAGAGAAGAAATATATGAACCCGTTTTAGGATTTTCTTTTCTATGCTGAATAATCTGTTGGAGGTTGCTTAAAAATCCAATGCCTTCGTTTTTTTCTTCAAAACAAGTATCCGTTCCAGTGTGGCAAACTGGTCCATTAGGCGCAACTTTTACCAAAAAAGTATCTTGGTCGCAGTCCAATTTTAAATCAACAAGGTTTAGGAAATTACCCGAAGTTTCTCCTTTTGTCCAGAGTCTTTTTTTGCTTCGGCTATAAAATGTCACCTTTTTTTCTGCTAATGTTTTTTGGTAAGCCGCTTGATTAAAATAGCCCAACATTAAGACTTTTTGAGTAGAATTATCTTGAATAATGGCAGGAATTAAGCCATTTCCTTTATCAAAGTTTGGTATTTTATTTTTGTCCATTTTATAATCGTATTTCTATTTTTTTGTTTTTTAAAAATGATTTCAATTCTTGTATTTTTATTTCATTAAAATGAAAAATACTAGCTGCAAGGGCAGCATCCGCCTTTCCTGTGGTAAATACATCTACAAAATCTTGCATACTACCTGCACCGCCCGAAGCAATAATCGGAATATTCAATGCCTCCGAAATCATGGCTGTGAGGTCGAGGCTAAAGCCTTTTTTAGTACCATCGCCTTGCATCGAAGTGAGCAGAATTTCGCCTGCGCCTCGTTCTTGTGCTTCTTTTGCCCAATCCAATGCCAACAAGGGGGTAGGGTTTCTGCCGCCATCTGTGACTACTCGCCATTTATTGTCAATGTAATCGGCATCCAAACCGAGTACAACGCATTGCGAACCAAAATTGAGTGCCAAATCGTTGATTAATTGAGGCGAACGAACGGCAGCCGAATTGATAGAAATTTTATCAACGCCCGCATTCAATAATGCTTCAACATCAGCTACACTCTTGACACCTCCGCCAACAGTGAAAGGTATATTGATAACCTTTGCTACTTTTTTTACCAATTCTACTAAGGTTTTCCTTTTCTCAACAGTGGCAGTAATATCCAAAAATACGAGTTCATCAGCACCCTGTTCAGCGTAGATTTTGCCTAGAGCCACGGGGTCGCCTGCGTCACGTAGATTTATGAAATTTACACCTTTAACCGTTCGTCCATCTTTGATGTCGAGGCAGGGAATTATTCTTTTTGCTAACATATTAAAGTTCTTTTTTTAAAAATGGAATGCAATCCGTTAAAGAAATTCGCCCTTCGTAGAAGGCTTTTCCAAAAATAGCCCCATGTATTTTCATTTCAGATAATAAACTAAAATCGGCGACACTAGCAATACCGCCACTTGCAATGATTTTCAAATGAGGAAAACGGTTTTGTATCTTGCTGTAAAGCGCATTAGATGTGCGTTGCAGCATTCCATCTTTAGCTATATCCGTACAAATTACGTATTCAATACCAGATTGAATATAGCCATTGATGAACGTCATGAGGTCGATTTGAGTAGTTTCTTGCCAGCCATGAACCGCTATTTTTTCATCTTTGACATCTACGCCCAAAATCACACGGCTACCACCAAATCGCTCCAGCCATTCTTCAAAAATTGCCCTGTTTTTTACAGCAATACTACCGCCTGTGATTTGATTCGCCCCCAAGTCAAAGGCTTTTCGGGATTCGTCGGTAGTGCGAAGCCCGCCTCCAAAATCAACCTTTAGGTTTGTATGTTTGCAAATATCTTCAAGGACTTTCCAATTCTGCACGGTACCTGCTTTTGCGCCATCCAAATCCACGAGATGAAGTCTTGAAATACCCGCTTTTTCAAATGCTTTTGCAACCTCCAAAGGTTGGTCGCTATACGTTTTTTGGCGTTGATAATTACCTTGCGTAAGGCGGACACATTTTCCATTTATAATATCTATTGCAGGAATTAAATACATGAAAATTTAATTTTATAAATTGCTAGTTATGAAATGTTTAAAAAGTTTTTAATGATTTGTTCGCCAATCTTAGAACTCTTTTCGGGATGAAATTGAGTAGCGAAAAAATTGCCTTTTTGCAATGCCGCACAATACGCTACGGAATATTGAGCATTGGCAATCGAATAATCATTAGTAGGCACATAGAAACTATGAACAAAGTAGCAATATGCGCCATTTTTGATGTGTTCAAAAAGCGGACTTTTGACAGAATGCAGTTTATTCCAGCCTATTTGAGGGACTTTGAATCGTTGCCCGTTTTGTTGGTTTGGAAATTTTTTGACCTCCAAATCAAATATGTTTAAGCAAGGTGTATCGTTTTCTTCTGAATGTTTGCACATCAATTGCATTCCTAAACAGATGCCCAAAAAGGGCTGCGTTAGCTGTGGAATAATAGTGTCTAATCCTCGCTCTTTTAAGAATTTCATGGCGGTACTCGCTTCGCCAACGCCCGGAAAAATCACCTTATCGGCTGCTTGAATTGTTGCTTTATCGCTGGTCAAAATACCGTTGATTCCCAGCCGTTCAAGCGCAAAAAGGACGGATTGTACATTTCCAGCATTATAATCTATAATTACTACTTTCATATTTTTGAATTATAAAACGCCTTTGGTAGTTGGCAAATCTTGATTTCCTTGTTCTCGTTGCTTTGCCATTTTGATGGATTTTGCAACCGCCTTAAAAATGGCTTCTATTTTATGGTGTTCATTTTTGCCTTCTGCTTTGATGTTTAGGTTACATTTGGCAGCATCCGAAAAGGATTTAAAAAAGTGCATAAACATTTCGGTGGGCATATCTCCAACTTTTTCACGACGAAAATCAGCATCCCAAACGAGCCACGGACGACCCGAAAAATCAATAGCTGCTTGCGCTAATACATCGTCCATTGGCAACAAAAAACCATATCGCTGAATGCCTCTTTTATCACCTAAACCATTCAGAAATGCTTCTCCTAATGCCAAAGCAGTATCTTCAATGGTGTGGTGTTCGTCTATGTGCAAATCTCCTTTCACACGAATTTTCATATCCGTTTGAGAGTGTTTGGCTAGTTGGTCGAGTACATGGTCAAAGAAACCCAACCCAGTTTGAATGTCGTGCTGACCAGTGCCGTCAAGATTGAGTTCTATGTCAATATCGGTTTCTTTAGTCGTGCGTCGAAACTTTGTTTTGCGTGGGGGCAAACTCAAAAAACGGTAAATATCATCCCAATTGTCGGTTTCAAGTGCAATAGAAGCGGCTACATTTTGCCCTTTTGCTAAATAGTCGTCGGAAGTGTCGAGAGCCTTTCCAATCATGATTCCCTTTGCACCCAAGTTTTTTGCGAGCAGCATATCTGTTAGTCTATCACCAATCACGAAAGAGTTTTTTAAATCATAATCACCTTCTAAATAAGCGGTTAGCAAGCCTGTATTAGGTTTTCGAGTAGGTGCATTGTCTTTGGCAAAAGTGCGGTCAATGATTACTTTTTGAAATATAACACCTTCATTTTCAAAGGTTTTTAGCATAAAGTTATGCGGCTGCCAAAAAGTGTGTTCTGGAAAAATGGAAGTCCCTAAACCATCTTGATTGGTAATCATTACGAGTTCAAAATCGAGTTCTTGAGCGATACGAGTCAAGTTGAATAACGCACGAGGGAAAAATTCTAATTTCTCCAAACTATCTACTTGATAGTCGGAAGGCGGCTCAATGATAAGCGTACCATCTCGGTCTATGAATAATACTTTTTTCATGGTTGTTGGTCTTTTAAAATGACATTAACGGCATGCTACTACAATTGACTTAGCAAAGCGGTGTTTTCTTCAGCAGCCCCAATGGTGATTCGCAAGCAATTTTCGCACAAAAGCACATTTGAGCGGTTGCGAACTACGATTTGATGCTCAAGCAACATTTTATAAATGTCGTTAGCGGCTACTTTGGTTTTAATTAAAATAAAATTGGCATCGGATGGAAAAATAGTATCTACAAAATCAAAACGGGCTATTGCATTTTCAAGCCGAGACTTTTCCGAAAGAATAGTTTGAATGTATTTTCTTTGAGTATCGATGCTTTGAAGTGCTTGTATCGCTACGTTTTGAGTGTATTCATTGACATTGTAAGGAGGTTTTATTTTATTTAAAATATCAATAATTTCTTTAGAACCAAAGGCTTTGCCTAATCGAAGCCCTGCAAGCCCCCAGGCTTTTGAAAAGGTTTGCAATACGACCAAATTCGGAAAATCATTCAAATATGGAAGCATTGAATGTTGTGGACTAAAATCAATATAGGCTTCGTCTATAACAACTAGGCAACTTGCTTTATTTAGTATTGATAAAATATTTTCCTCATACAATAAATTCCCAGTAGGATTGTTGGGCGAACACAAGAAAAGCATTTTTATACTCGTATCATTCTGAACGGTTTGTATCACTTGCGTTACATTTGGCTGAAAATCAGGCATAAGCGGTATTTCTACCGTTTCTACATCGTTGATGCTAGCACTTACAGCGTACATTCCATAAGTAGGCGGCATGATTAATACCTTATCTTTCTGCGGTTCGCAAAAAGCACGAAAAAGCAAATCAATAGCTTCATCGCTACCATTTCCGAGAAAGATTTGGTGCGTTTTTACTTTTTGCTCTTGTGCAATAAGGGCTTTGAGTTGGCTTTGATAAGGGTCAGGATAGCGATTGAAGGCGATTTCTGAACCTACCGAACCAAACGGATTTTCATTGGCATCAAAAAACAAATACTCGCCTTTGCTCGAAAATTCATCCCTTGCCGAAGCGTAAGGTTTTAGCTGCTTAATGTTTTTCCTCAATATCTTATTGAGATTAAATTCATTTAAATCTTCTTGATAATCAGTCGGTAAACTGTTGAGGCGAATGCTCACAGCGTTTTTGTGCGCAAACAGTTCTTCGGCTTCTGCCATGATTTCTACGGTCTTGCCGATGTTGATTAAGCCTTGTTTTGTAAGTTTTTGATAAGTTATTTTTTTAACAAAACTATCCAAAGAAACACCGCTATATGAGGTAGCAAAGCCATTAGTAGGCAATGTGTGATTGGTGCCAGAGGCGTAATCTCCTACACTTTCGGGCGTGTAGTGTCCCAAAAAAATAGAACCTGCGTTGATGATTTTTTCTGCAAGAGCTTCATCATTTTCTACGGCCAGTATCAAGTGTTCGGGTGCATACTGATTAATGAGTGTGATGATTTCATCTTGGTTTTTGAGAACGATACTGACGCTATTTTGCAATGCAATGGTAGCGATTGCTTTGCGAGGAAGCAGGGCTAATTGCCGCTCAATTTCGACCTGAACTTGATTTTGCAATTGTTCTGACGTAGAAACAAAGACGACTTGACTATCCGTGCCATGCTCGGCTTGAGAGAGCAAATCTGCGGCAATAAAAGCAGGATGAGCCGATTCGTCGGCAACTATGGCAACTTCCGAAGGCCCCGCAGGCATATCAATAGCAACGCCTTGTTGGCTCACGAGTTGTTTAGCGATGGTAACGTACTGGTTGCCCGGGCCAAATATTTTGAAGACTTTCGGAATACTTTCTGTACCAAACGCCATTGCTGCCACGGCTTGCGCTCCGCCTGCTTTGAATATTTTTTTGATACCCAACAGCTCGGCAGTATATAAAATGGCAGGGTGAATTTTTCCTGTTGCACTCGGAGGCGTGCAGAGGATAATTTCTTTGCATCCAGCTTCGATAGCAGGAATACCTAGCATTAAAATAGTAGAAAAAAGGGGCGCAGTGCCACCAGGGATGTATAATCCTACTTTTTCAATAGCAACAGATTTGCGCCAGCAATGCACGCCAGGCATCGTTTCTAGGCGTAAAGTTTCTGTTTTTTGGGCAGCATGAAATTTTTTAATATTAGCCGCAGCAGTCTGTATGGCTTTTTTCAGACCATCATCTACTTGCAAAATAGCTTCGCTTATTTCATCGGCACTGACCTTTAATGTATCCAGTATAGCTTTGTCAAACTGGCGAGTAAAATCCAAAATAGCGGCATCGCCTTGGAGCTGAACACGGTCTAAAATAGGCTGTACTCGCCTCACTATTTCCGAAAAATCGAAACTAGGTCGTTTTAATATAGAAGCCCAACGCATTGGGGATGGATATTTATATTGCTTCATGAATTGATAGAATGAGTGTTAAATAATCTTAAATAATCATTTTTTCGATAGGCGATACCAGTATGCCTTCGCCGCCAGCCGCCCGAATTTGGTCAATGACTTCCCAAAAATCATCTTCGTTGATGACAGAATGCAAGGAACTCCAACCTTCTTCTTGAAGGGGTATCACTGTTGGGCTTTTCATGCCAGGAAGAATTTTGCTTACGTCTTGTATTTTATCATTGGGTACATTGAGCAAAATGTATTTATATTTTTTGGCAGTCAATACGGATTTTATTCTAAAGTGCAATTTGTCGAGAATAGCTTCTTTTTCTGACGTAAGATTTTGATTAGCAATGAGTACCGCTCTGAGATTTCATAACTATGGCAACTTCTTTCAGCCCGTTGGATAGGAGCGTGCTGCCAGCTTTCCACGATGTCAAAAATAGCATCAGACATACCAATACTTGGGCCTATTTCGACAGAGCCACTAATTTTTTGAATAAAACATTGTAAGTTGTTTTCTTCTAAAAATGTTTTTAAAATCACAGGATAGGAAGTCGCTATACGTTTGCCGTTGAGGTCAGAAAGTTGGTCAAAGGCATCATTTCGAGGGATAGCAATTGACATTCTGCATTTTGAAAATTGTAATTGGCTAATCACATCTACGGCTTTTACTTTTTCAAATAGCTCGTTTTCGCCTACTATGCCAATATCTGCCACTCCATCGGCTACATATTTTGGAATATCATCGTCTCGCAAATACAAGATTTCAATAGGGAAATTGTACGCTTTAGCAGTCAGTCGGCTTTTTATCTTTGGATAAGAAATACCACAGGCTTTGATGAGTTGTAAGCTGTCTTCGCTCAGTCGCCCACTCTTTTGAATTGCTAGTCTTAACATTATTATTGTTTTTATAAAATAGATGTAACCTCCTAAGCAACAGCCCCAAATAGAATATTATCTCCTGATGAATATCCCGTTTATTGATTGCCATTACTTCGCACAATGCAGTGCGTAGAGAAAATGATTAATTGTAAAATTCAAATTAGAATGGGCTTTCGTTTTATGAAAAAAAACATAAAAGCAATGCCACGTAATACACTTGAAATACAGTGTGTATTCTTCTTTGAATTAAAATAAAATATGATGTTGAAAAATTTCGGCTGGAAAAGTGCCGAACTAAGAAAGTGTCTTAGTGAATATGATGGAAATGATGATGCAGATGATGATGGCTAGGTGCAACCGCTGAGAACGTTTGTACTTGTACCAAAATCATTGAAATGTTGCTATTTTTCATCATTTTTTAATTGAAGAAGTTTGAATAATTGTCAGATTGACGATGCAAATATATAAAAGAGATTTAAATATCAAATGGTTTAAAAAAAAATATTTTTTTTTGAATTTAGGAGATTTTTAAGAAAAATATTTAGCAAGAAGTTGAAAAATCGGATTCAGAATCAATGCAGTTACAGTAAAATTATTAGGTGCTATTTCAGAAGTTCAAAACAATAAGATATGCTTTCCTCATTACTGAAATAGCTCCTTGAAAGCCCCCCGCAGCTGATTTAATACCTTTTCATCACTTCTTCAAAAGGTTTTCTTTTTAGCACAGGAACGGTAGCATCGTCGGCAGGATAACCGACGGGCAAAAGCAAGAAAGGGCGTTCATTGTCGGGACGATTTAGGATTTTTTGTAAAAAATTCATTGGGCTAGGCGTGTGAGTGAGCGTAACTAATCCAGCGTTGTGAATGGCTGCGATAAGAAAACCAGCAGCTATCCCGATGGATTCGTTTACGTAATAATTTTTGGATTTGCTTCCATCCTCATTCAAAGTATATGCTTTTTTGAACATAATAATCAAATAAGGAGCAATTTCTAAAAAAGGCTTATGCCAGTCCGTACCGAGCGGTTTTAGTGCTTTTATCCATTCTTCGCTCATTCTACCGTTGTAGCTTTTAAATTCTTCCTCTTCAGCAGCTTTTTTAATTTCAGATTTGATAGTAGCATCGCTGACTACGCAAAATGTCCAGGGTTGCTGATGTGCGCCAGAGGGGGCAGAAGAAGCGGTAAGGATGATATTTTCTATGACTTCAAAAGGAACGTCTTTATCAGAAAAAAAGCGAACAGACCGCCTTTTATCCAAAAAATGATAAAAATCTTTACTTCGCTGAACGGTTTCTTCTGCCGATAAATGCTCTATTTCATAAGGAATGTGCATGGTCGTTTTGGTTTCGGAACAAAAAATTAGTTTACAAATCTCCCAATTGTGGGCGAATAATCATTTCTTCAATCACTGCGCCTTTGCTCATTTGAGCAGCAGAAAGTACCGCATGAGCAATGTCTTCGGCTTTCATTAAGCGTTCTTCGGGGAATGGCGCACCTTCCCAAGATGCCGACCAAGTAGCTCCGGGCATAATGGCAGTGACTTTGATTCCGTGTGTTTTCATCTCTTCTCTCAATACTTTGGAGAAGCCGAGCATCGCAAACTTTGAAATGCTGTACGAACCACCATTTGGATAAGCCATAAAACTAGCAATGGAACACATATTAAATATATGTCCGTTTTGGTTCGTTTTCATCACGGGCAAAATGGCTCTTGTCATATAATAAGCACTGTATAAATTGGTCTCGATTTGAAATTCGAGTGCGCCTTCTTCTTCTTCGGATATAGCTCCTGGGCGAAAAACACCTGCATTATTAATCAAAACATCAACGGAATCCCATTTTTTGACAATCGCATTTCCGAACGCTTTTACCGCTTCTTTTTGGCTCATATCAACGGCTTCGCCTATAAATTCAGCATTGGGATAAGCGGTTTTTAGTTCGGTAATTAGTGCTTGTATATCTGCTTCGGTTCTGGCACAAACCGCCAAATCGTAGCCTGCTGCTGCAAAAGCATTGACTAATGCTCTGCCTATCCCTTTGGTTGCGCCTGTAATGATTGCTCGCATAATGATGATTTAAAAAGAATGACGCAAAATCAAGTAGTCATTCTTACGATATATTAGAATTAATTGTAAACTTTACACAAAGTTGGTGTATTTATAATAAATAATCGCAACTAAAGTTTGAAGAAGTGGTTATTTGTAAGTTTGTATCGAATCAGTATTTTTCAAAAAGTGTTGATTATCAGTACTAAAGAAAAAAATAAGAAGGTTGTGATGAAATTTTGACACAAAGTTAATCTTGTGGTTTCTACAAAATTTGTTGAAACTACTATATTATTATATCTTGCCGACCTGAATTTTAAATAGTTATACTTAATAATTCAAATGACTTTTATTGTAAATATATTTGAAGAAATAGGGCGTTTTTTTCTGATGCTAAAAAGTATGTTTACTCGTCCGGAGAAGTTTTCGATGTACTGGAAAGAGATGTTTCGCCAAATGGATAGCATTGGAATAGGCTCGTTTATCATAGTGATTATCATTTCTATATTTATAGGAGCGGTAACGGCTATTCAATTTGCTTATCAGCTCAGTGGGCAACCGATACAGTCGTGGTACATTGGCTATGTGGTACGTGAAATGATGATGATTGAGTTTGCACCTACGCTGACTTGTTTGGTTTTGGCAGGCAAAGTAGGGTCGAATATGGCTGCGGAAATAGGAGGGATGCGCCAAAAAGAACAGATTGACGCAATGGAAATCATAGGGCTAAATACGGCGGCTTATCTCATTGGACCCAAAATCATAGCTGCGGTTGTTATGATTCCGTTCTTAGTAATATTTTCTTTGATACTAGGAATGGTAGGTGGTTATATTTTTAGTATGAATAGCAATCTTCTAACGCCTGCTGATTTTTTGTTTGGAATGACTCAGTTTTTTCTTGAAAAGAATATGTTTATTATGCTTCTAAAAGCAGTAGTTTTTTCCTTTTTATTGTCTTCTATTTCTTGCTATAAAGGGTTTTATGTAAAAGGAGGAAGTGTAGAGTTAGGGATTGCAAGCACGCAAGCGGTCGTATTGAGTAATATTTTAATTTTATGTAGTGATTTTTTAATTGCTGCGCTGTTCATGTAAATGAGTAGTAGATAATATTCTATTTTGTGTGCAACGTACTTGAAATGTACTCAAAACCAGTACGTTATATTTTGCACCACACCGTTTTTTTTAGAGTAAAGTCTAGTAAAAGTAAGTATTAGTATTTTTTTAAATAGATAAAATCGGATTAAGAAGCGAAAGTATTCATAAATGAATTTTATAATAACCATACTAGAAGATTTTGGTCGATACGTTAAGTTGTTGGGCAGTATGTTTGTACGTCCCGAAAAAAGCTCAATGTACTGGAAGGAGTCTATGCGTCAGATGAATGATATTGGAGTAGGGTCTATTTTAATTATAGGAATCATTTCAATATTCATAGGAGCGGTGACGGCTATTCAGTTTTCGTATCAGTTTGCGGATTCGTTTATTCCGTATTGGTACATTGGCTATATTGTTCGAGATATTATGATAATTGAGCTTTCTCCTACTATTTCATGTATTGTTTTGGCAGGCAAAGTAGGGTCTAATATGGCTTCTGAAATAGGCGGAATGCGCCAAAAAGAGCAAATCGATGCGCTTGAAATCATGGGAGTAAATACAAGCGGTTACATTATTGCGCCAAAAATAATTGGAGCAATGATAGTGATTCCTTTTGTTGTGATTTTTTCGGTGTTTTTAGGAATATTAGGCGGATACTTAGTAAGTGTATTTAGTGATTATATGACTCCTGCTGATTATATTTATGGACTTACGCAGTTTTTTGACCCCTATCAAATCACGCTGATGCTTATCAAAGCAGTGGTTTTTGCATTCATACTTACTTCTATTTCATGTTTTCAGGGGTATTTTGTGAAAGGAGGTAGCGTAGAATTAGGGCAAGCTAGTACGCAAGCAGTGGTGATGAGTAATATTTTTATTCTCATGGCAGATTTGATAATTGCATCATTATTTACCTAAACATCAAGTTGAAAATTAGTTTTATAGTCTTGTTATTTTTTTACCATTGCAGTCATAACTAAGTACCTGGACAGATTTATATATCCAATGGGTTTCAACCCATTGTGAACTAATTGATTGAAAAACAATGGGTTAAAACCCATTGGAGAGGGCCAGTTATTTCCAATGGGTCATGACTCATTGGGTTGTTAATCAGTAATTTATAATTTTTTATCGCCTAAATATTTAAGTCCAATTACTTATAATCATAACTCCTCGAAAAAAAAGAAATTATGATAAGAGCAGAAAATATAAAAAAACAGTTTGGAGATACCGTAGTATTGAAAGGAATTGATACGTTTTTTGAGCAAGGAAAAACGAACTTACTCATTGGGCGAAGCGGTGCGGGGAAGACCGTTTTTATGAAAATATTGGTCGGTTTGCTAGAGCCTACGGAAGGTAGAGTTTGGTATGATGATATAGATTTTACAAGTTTGAATAAATCGCAGAAAAAAGAAATACGCAAACAAATTGGGATGCTTTTTCAAGGTTCTGCGCTTTTTGACTCCATGACGGTAGAAGAAAATATTCGTTTCCCCTTGGATATGTTTACACGAATGACCAAAAAGGAAAAGCAAAATAGGGTGGATTTTTGTTTGGAAAGGGTAGAGCTAAATGGAGCAAACAAAAAATATCCGGGAGAAGTGAGCGGAGGAATGCAAAAACGTGTGGGCATAGCTCGGTCTATCGTGCTTGACCCAAAGTATTTGTATTGCGATGAACCCAATTCGGGACTTGACCCTAAAACATCTATCGTCATTGATGAGTTGATAAAGAGTATTACTATCGAAAATAATATTACCACGATTATCAATACGCATGATATGAATTCGGTGATGGAGATTGGAGAAAAAATTGCCCTTTTGCATCAAGGTAACTTGGCGTGGGAAGGAAATCGAAGTGAAGTCTTGGATACGGATAATAAATTATTGGAAGACTTCGTTTTTGCGTCTCCATTCCTGACCAGGCTGAGGGATAGGGCTTTTGGAGAATAGTTTTTTTTAATGAGAAAGAGATTGAATGAAAAAAGTAAATACCGTGTATTTGCATACAGGTAGCAATTTGGGAGATAGATTTGAAAATTTGGAATTGGCAAATATTCAAATAGAACAGCGAGTAGGAAAAATTATACATCAATCCAGTTGTTACGAAACAGCAGCATGGGGCATCGAAGCGCAACGAGCTTTTATTAATCAGGCGTTGTGTGTGCAGACTATTTTATCGCCAATGGAGTTGATGTCTGAAATATTAGACATAGAAAAAGAAATGGGGCGGATAAGGCTTGCAAAATGGACAGAAAGACTGATAGATATTGATATATTATTTTTCAATCAAGCTATCATTCACGAGCCGCCTCGCCTAGTAGTGCCGCATCCTAGAATCAGCGAACGCAATTTTGTAATGATTCCGCTTGCCGAAATTGCACCAGATTTTATACATCCTATTTTTAAAAAAAATATATCGGAACTCGCTGAAAAAACGAGTGATATACTTGCCGTTAATAAAATTATGTCGGAGGAAGTAGAAACGCAAAAAGAAAATCTTATTTTCGCCAACTGATACCACTTGTAGTTGATGAATTACAGGGAGTGTATCATTTATCTTAGTTTTATTCATCTATATTCCTTTCCATGCAATACAACTGGAAATACCCTTTTATAGCCATTGAAGGTAATATTGGCGCAGGTAAAACAACACTTTGTAAACAACTCTCGGAGCAGTTTAACACTCGCTTGATTCTAGAGTCGTTCGATGAAAACCCTTTTTTGTCGAAGTTTTATGAAAATCCTGAACGTCACGCTTTTTCGGTCGAATTGTTCTTTATGACCGAACGATACAAGCAACTTCAAGAAAGCCTCACACCTGCCGACTTATTTCAAGAATTTACCATTTCGGATTATTATTTCATAAAAACCCTACTCTTCGCCAAGCAAAACCTAAAGGACGACGAATACCGATTATTTAATAATATCTTTAATTTGTTGAGTGCCAACTTCCCAAAACCTGATTTGATTGTATATTTGCACCGACCTGTGGAACAACTTTTGAAAAACATCAAAAAACGAGGAAGAAATTACGAACAGCAAATAAAAGCCGAGTATTTAGAAACCATTCAAACAGCGTATTTCGATTATTTTCGGATGGAAAGAGACATTCCAATTTTGATAATCGACGTAGCAGATATGGATTTTATTAATAATCAAAAATACTACGAAGAACTTATTTTACTCATGATTAGCGATTATAAAGCAGGAATGAATTACGTGAGTATTAGTAGTTAATATTTTTAAATAAAAATAAAAATAAAAATGAAAACATTTATTTATGTATTGGCAGCATTGCTTTTAGTAGCTTGTAATTCAAATGAAAAGACCACGAAAGAGGATGAAAATCCAGATGCTTTGACTTTAAATGATGGCGAAAAATGGGAAGTCAATGAAGAAATGCGACCTTTTATTGAGCAAGGAAACGAAATATTAAAGGCTTATACGGCAGCAGGCGAAACGGATTATAAAGGGTTAGCAGAAGAATTGAAAGACCAAAATTCAAAATTAATCAGTAGCTGTACCATGAAAGGAAAAAGCCACGATGAATTGCACAAATGGTTGTATCCTCATATTAAGTTGATTAGCAGTCTGGAAAGTGCAGAAAACAACGAAGAAGCGAATGAAGTGATAGGAAAATTGGGAACATCATTTAAGACATATCAAGAATATTTTAAATAAGTAATTGGACAAATTTAAGTTGATGTTTACTAAATTTTTTTGCCCCGCAAATATCCCATTAGCTATTCTGGATTAATAAATAGATTTAAATTGTTGATTGAATTTTAAGGCTCTTTGACAATTTTTGCCAAAAGATTGAAATTTCAATCCAATGTGGTTTTAACCCATTGTTTACCAATTAATTAAGACAATGGGTTAAAACCACATCAGCAATTCCCCAGATGGAAATCTATATCATCGCTATTTTCTAAGCTAGGCAAGAATAGACTTAACCTGCGAAGTCTTCAAGACTTTGTAGGTTTAAACTGTTGAAAAATGAGGTTCTTTGATAATTTTGCCCAAAAGGTAGATTTTATTCATCCAATGGTGGCTTGCCCCATTGCCTCGACGTACTCAAAAGCAATGGGGCAAGCCACCATTGGATGGTTTGGCAAAAATTGTCAAAGAACCAAAAATGAAGAGACTTACAAAGTTTTGAAAACTTCGCAAGTCGAGTTTCTGTTCGACCTGTAAAGTACAGCACCAAAGCCATAGTAAGAATTGCTGAAAACCACATTGGACGAAAATGCAAAAATTGTCAAAGAACCAATTTTAAGGGGTCGAATTCCTAATATTTGTCAGGAGTTCGACCCCTAGGATTGATATTTTGAGGAATCTTATTTTCTCTAAACAATCAAACAATCAAACAATCAAACAATCAAACAATCAAACAATCAAACAATCAAACAATCAATCAATCAATCAAAACTAATCCACCCAAATTTCTTTATTTTCTCTAAAACTCACACCCCTCAACGATAAATAGTACTTTCCTTTTTCCCATTCGGAAGTGTTTATTGTTCGGAAAATAATTTCTCCTTTCATCATATCACCATTAAAGAGAGCTTGTTTCAAATTTCCTTTGCTATCCAAAACTTCCATGACTACTTTTTGGTCGTTTTTCACTTGAAACATAAATTTAATCTCGCCTACGCCCTTTTTTAAATCCAATACATATCGGTCAGCAAAGCCACACATCACATTTATTTTGTGGCTTACTCGCTCTGTATTATCTTTATTGACTTCCACTATTCTGTAATAGTTTACGCCAGCATGGAAAACGATAGAGTTAAAAGTATAATGATTTTTTAAGTTGGTGTAAGTCTTCCCGATAGACGTGAAAGTTTTTCCATCTCTTGCATATTGAATGTAATAATGTTTTACATCCTCAGGATTCGTAATAGGATTCCATTTCAATTGTATAAATCTGTCAGCAAACGAGCCTTCGAAATTCAACAATTCTAAAGCATTGCTACTAGCCTCGCCTTTTTCATCTTGCGATTGCGCCTCAAAAGGCATTGTAAAAAGCAATAACGCTAAAGTTATTACCGTGATAGTTAATTTATTCATTTTAGGTTAAAGGTTTAAGATTAGACTATATTCTGTTTTGTGTGCGACGCACGAAAAACTACTCAAAACCAGTACGTTACATTTTGCATCGTACATCTTTTTTTTTGGAATAAAGTCTATTTAAAATTAAATTTTACATAAAAAAACGAGACTAAAAACCATCACATTAGACAAATTGCAGTCGCAAAATGCCAAAAGTGGTGGTCTCAAGTCTCGTTCTGTATTTAAAAATCCGTAAATATGGATTGCAAGTATATGGATTTATTTTAATATATGAAAATATATAATGTGTTTTTTCTTATTATTGTTTTCAAAAATGACGATGAGAAAAATTGTAGAAAGGAAAAATTTTCGGTATTATTCCAGCAATGAGAAAATGAAAAATATTAATGCTAACTGAAAGTATAAATCAATATGAAAAATTTAGCCGCTTCTACTGATAAAAAAACTTTACCTGCTTCTTTACAACAAATCATTTCTGAAATTCATCAATTGGAGGCATTTAGCCCTCAGGTTATTCGTAAAATTGTAAAAAATGCCCATGTTCAGCGAGCGGAATTAGAACCGTGGGCAACCTACAATCATCCTTTAGCGGACAGTTACGGGCGAAAAATGGTGTATGATGGCGGTTTTTTTGAAGTAATGGTGATGACTTGGGAGCCAGGCGATATGTCGGGCATACATGACCATGGATATACGCAGTGGGGTTGTGTACAAATATTTGGCGAAGCGGAACATTCCACTTTTTCGATAGATGAAGGCAATATGCGCACCCTTTCGAGAGTCATGTTCAAAAAAGGGCATATCGTGGGCGTAACCCATGATTTGATACACCAAATGGGCAATCCACACGGCACAGCAGCCTTTTTAAGTTTGCATATTTATGGCAATTATGATAGGACGGACAGCATTACGGCAGATGCCCGATTATTTGAACTCAACGAAAATAGCATACAGCGTATTGATGGCGGTGTGTTTTTCGCATTGCCCGAAAAAGAAATCAAACGCCGTGAAACTTTACCGCCTGCCGACTATATGACATGGCTAAGAAATGCCATTGAAACGGCTCGTAGGCTAAAAAAAGCAGGCAACGCCAACAAAAGCAAGCTGTCATTAGAACAAATCGCTAATGCTATTTTCGATGCCAAACACAAAAAATGGTTGCTCCGAAATCTTAGAAAACACATCAATGATAAAAATCAAGTCACCAATTCTAACTTTTGGAAATTGATGAATTGGGAATTGAGCGAGGCAGCTATTTTTCAAAATGAAATATTTCCGCAAGACTCCAGCGGTGATAATTTTGAAAATTATGCTTCGGTCTATGACGCTACCGTTGGGCAACGCAATTTGAATACATTCATGGCTGATTATTTGGAGTTTATAAAAAAAATGCATTCTATTGATTTCAAAAATGCAACTTTACTCTCCATAGGCTGTGGCACAGGATTAGTCGAATCTTATATTATCAATCATATCGGAGTGGCTAAAGAACGACTTTTGGGCATTGACCGCTCAAAAGCAATGCTCAAAGTAGCTCAAAATCGTATTGAAACAAAATGGAGTGATGCCCTCGAAATGGATGAATTGAATCGCACTTTTGACGTAGCCTTTTCAGGTTTGAATGTTTTTCATTACATCGGACACGAAAATTTGGAAATAGCTATTGAAAAAGCCGCAAAAATTTTAAATTCGGATGGTTATTTCATTGGAGACTTCATTACACCTGACCACATTCGCCAATCTCATCACCTTATCATCTCGGAGGATGAAGCTGTTATTTCGCTTCATTCGCCTACTTTGGAAGAGCGTGACGGCAGAATGTATCAAGCTAGTAAAATCATCAATATTCACACTCAAGGTGATAAAATGTATTTTTCGAATGCGGGAGAACACGAAATTTATTTACCAGCTATGATGCGTGTGCGTTTGTATTTTGAACGTTATTTTAGCGAAGTGATACTTTATGATGCCGTCACGCTCAAAACCATTTCTGTGGATGCAGACACTTGTTTATCAACCCGTTATGTGGTCGTAGCTAGAAAGTAGATTGATTGTTAAACAATCAAACAATCAAACAATCAAACAATCAAACAATCAAACAAACAATCAAACAATCAAACAATCAAACAACCAAACCATCTTAAAATGAAAAAATTACTCTTACTTGTTTTTGTCTTTACTTACCAATTTGGTATGGCGCAAAACGCCTTATCCATCGAGGATGCGTTATTTAATTTACCCGATTTAAAATTTACAAAAATATCAACGGCAGAAGATAAATATCCTCGTTTTGAGTGCTACGTGCGTCAGCCGATTGACCACACCGATGCTAAAAAAGGGCATTTTTATCAACGCATAGAAGTGACACATCGAGGTTTTGGCAATCCGACCGTGATGAATACCAATGGATACAACCTCAACCGAGGCAAAAACGAACTCGTAGCCATTGCAGATGCCAATTACATCAATATTGAGCATCGGTATTTCGGAAAGTCAGTACCTGAACCATTGGATTGGCAATACCTGACTTTGGAGCAAGTCACGGCAGATTTGCACCGTATCAATCAGCTTTTTAGGCAAGTTTACAAAGGCAAATGGATAAGCACGGGCATTAGCAAAGGCGGGCAAACTACGATTATGTATCGTTACTTTTTTCCCGACGACGTGGACGTTTCCGTGCCTTACGTTGCGC
>CALOED010000084.1:0-7509 GCA_942492005.1 uncultured Saprospiraceae bacterium | reverse complement strand
TGGCATCATATCCGAGATGATACTTGGAGAAAAGAAGGACGAAACTACAATCCTAGTGAAGTGGACGCAATCATTGAAGAACTAAATAGATTTGCGGAGTTTTGTTCAGATTATCCAATGCAACATTTTGAGGTAGCTGTACTTTCCTTTTATAATGCTCAAGTGACGGAATTGCAGGCAAAAATGAAAATATGGTATCGTAAGTGGCATCAAAAAGTGCAACCTCATTCTCTTATCCCTAAAAATGATAATCGCTTACCAAGTCGTAATTTTAAATTAGATAGAGGATTTATAAATCTCAAAATCACACTTTGTACGGTGGATAAATTTCAAGGCGATGAGGCAGATATAGTACTATTGTCTTTTGTAAAATATACCAAAGGCGCATTTTATAAAAGTCCTAATCGGTTGAATGTTGCTTTGACCAGAGCAAGGCATAAGTTAGTTCTATTTGGTAATCAAGAATGGTTGCAAAAATATCCACCGTCTGATGCTTTAAAACGCCTTTCGACCGAAATTACAGCACGTCAAACTATTTAATCAATCCTTTAAAATCATAATAATGAAACTAGAGTTAACAAAAAAAGTCAATATAAAAAAGTGGCAGGTAGTCGCTTCATACAAGATAAAAGTTGAAAATCCTGCTTTTGTCGGTATTTTAAAATATGCCTTAGAACAAGAACAAAATGAAGCAGTCATTAACAGTGAAACATTACATAAATATTTGTTAAACCCATTATCCATAAATGCTTGTAGCAATATTTTACATCGGCTGAAAGAGGAACGATATTTCTATCAAGATAAAGACACTAAATACTATCGACTCACTCGTTTGGGTCAAGAGAGTGCTGAAATGGAAACCTTTTACACGTCTAAGAATGGTGTTCTTGATATTTATTATTGTGATTTGAAAATTTTAAACCAACCAATTATTTTAATTAAAGAATTAGAAAGACCTGAAAACCTAAGCGAGAAAGAAGAAAATCTTAGCAAATACGCTCCAAGAGAATTAAAAGAGCAAATTGATCAGACTTTACATTTCGACCAACAACAAGACATTATTTTAGAAAGATTTGATAGTAAAGTATTGCCGTCTAAAGATGAAGAAACGCTAAAAATCGAGAGTAATGAGCAAAAAAACAAGTTTATCATTATTAGATTGGAAACAAGATTTTAAATTGAGCTATAGGGAATTGCGAGATGAATTATTAAAAAAAGCCTTTCCAAGAGACTATTCGAGTGGTATTTTGCAAGTTATTTTTAATAAGAAAAATTTAGCCTTTCAGCGAAATATAAACATCTCCCAACCTATATTTCAAAATGAGGAATTTGATAGTTGTATTTTAAATGATATTCCTGTCCAACCTAAAACAGTAAGTGCTGCTAACGAATGGCGTAAGGCTATTTTGAGTAAAAATATTGATAGATATTTTTATGATGAAGCCGAATTTCAAAAGTTTGAAGCGGAGAAAAGAGGTAACTTTCATGAAAGTAAACAGCCTAATTTAGTAACTAGAAAAGTACTTATCAATCATTTAAAGAAAGAAACTCATAATTTTTATAAGCTCGCCAAACTAGAAACGGCAGATTTACTAACCTATTAAAATCCTTGAAAAATGATTATTGAAAAGCGACATACTATTATTTCCAACCAAGTTTTTGAAAATGTACTGTTAGAAAACAATAATAATGATTGGCAGCCTCAGCAGCGAAATGGTTCAATCATAGAAGCGGGAAAAGATACTTTAGTACCAGTATTAATACAAGCAATACAAACTGCTAAGAAAATGATTTGTTTACAATCCTTTCTAATACAAGAAATGGCAGTTTTTGAAGCTATTGAAGCAGCACAAGAAAACGGAGTGAAAGTATTTATTTTGACTTCAAATGCTCATTTAGCGAATGCTGCCACAGAGGAAGAGGAAAGTTTTCATAGAGGTAGCTATGTAAAAATGCTCAAAGAAAAAATTCAATCTAAGATGTTGTTACGTTCTGCCAATTGGTTTCATGCTAAGTTTATCTTAATTGACCCGAATACAGAAAATGCTAAAGGCTTTTTGACAACAGCGAATTTTACTCAAGAACCATTGGAAGAAAATCCTGAATTAGGCGTTAGATTAGATAAACAACAGGTGATGGAATTATTTCAACTATTCGTTTATCACTTTTGGGAATGTGCAACTCACGAACAAAATAATAGTAAAGTTTTTACGAAAGTAAAACCACGAAAAACATTTGAAGTACCAAAAACAGAAAGTGTTTTATTCCTTTCAAAAGCGTCAACTCAACTCAAAGACAGTGTTATAGAAATAATTAGAAATGCTACAAAGCAAATCGTGATTTCTTCATTCAACTATGATGTTAAAAATGAAATAGGACAATTGTTATTTCAAAAAATGAAAGCTGGGATTGAAGTCATTTTGTTTGTCCCTGAACGAAAAAAAGTTATTTTTAACCAAATAGATCAACTATTACAAGCAGGTGCAAAAGTCTATGTTCAACCAAAATTACACGCTAAATTTTTAGTTTGTGATAATGAAAATGGATGTATTATGTCGGCTAATTTTGATAGTATTATTGGCGATTGGTTTGAAACAGGTGTGATATTGTCAAACAATCAAGTTGTAGAATTGAATGCCATTATTGAAGATTGGAAAATCCGTTTTTCTAAAAAAATGATAGCAAAAACAACAATCAATGATGCTCCTAAAAAATTAATGCAGTTTACTCATCAAGAAGATAACCTCTCAGAAATTAATATCAAACAAACGGCTGAAAAAGGTATAAACCTAAAAAATCCGACTATTTCAAAAATAAAGCAACTTATAGAACAACAGAAAACTAAAAACACCAAAGTGTTTTACCTTGATTTGAAATTGAACATTTATGAATATAGAAAGGATATAGAGATAGTAAAAGAGTTATCGCCTAATATTAATTTGATTGAAATTAAAAGTGGTAAAAAGATGAAACAGGTCATTTTAATAGAGAAAGATTTTGATTTAGAAAAACTACTTCATCTTTCCTCTGATTATCAAAATTTAGAAATTTTCAGTTTTTAAAAAAAAACTATGAAATCCACCTTACTACAATGGAACTCCAAAAATCATGGATTAATCGTCGGAATAAGATTAGTTTATGATTTTTGGAATTTGCATGAGATTAAAATTACGGAGCTGCTATTGCTGCAAAGTGAAAACTATGACCCTGTAAGATTAGCAGAGTTAGATATTTATAAAAATACAGATAGGAAAACGTTTGAAAAATATCGACAGCAATTTGAAGGAAGAGATAAAGAACGCATTGAAAATGTATATAAACAATGCCGTGAACTGGAAGAACTCAATCTCAAACCCAGAGTAGGACAAAAGCGACTACATATAAAATCAGTCACTGATTATCAAAGTATTTATACTGCCGTTCGAGTATATTTAAAAGAAATACCAACTGATATTCAGTTACATATCAATGTTTCGCCCGGTACACCACAGATGCACACCGTTTGGTTGATGCTGAATGCTTCGGGGTATTTACCTTTAAGTGCTGAACTTTGGTCTTCACAATTTGACAATGAGAAAAAACAATATATACCGCCTGTTAATGTCAAATTCAAACCAAAAACTTACCTCAACGAAATATTTGAAACGGCTTATCGTAAAAAGCACTCGGTTCTCATCAATCCGAATGACACGATTAGTGGAAAACGACAAGGAGCAGAAGAAGATTTACGCTTATTTGCTTCGATTCCAGATGTGCCAATTATGCTCATTGGCGAACGAGGAGTTGGGAAGACGACTTATGTGGAGCAATTTATTCGAGGTGAATTTTATAAAACTCAACCTTTTCACGTATTGCCTTGTGGAATTTTTTCGGAAAATTTGATGCGTTCAGAATTGTTTGGCTACGAACAAGGCGCATTTACAGGTGCAAATGAACGCAAAGAAGGCGTTTTGCACCAATTCAAAAATGGCGGATTATTATTCTTAGATGAAATACATGACTTGTCGAAGCCATTGCAACGGCAGTTAATGCAAGTATTGCAGTCCAAAGAATTTTTACCGATTGGAAGTAAGAAAATGGAGCAAACTAATTTTAGATTGGTTACTGCGACGAACTTGTCTTTTGATGAACTTTCTAAAAAGTTATCGTTAGATTTTCTGGATAGAATTGCTCAATATATTGTTGAAATTCCGCCTATTCGAGAATGTCGAGACGATATAATGAGGTATTGGGAAACCACTTGGAAAAGCATCAGTGAGGAAGCCAATCCTCCAAAATCTAAGGCATTAAATCAATTTTTAAAATCCTATTCCTTTTATGGAAACTTTAGAGATATGCAGCGTTTGGCGCATTATTTATATGCTTTTTCTAAAACAAAAAATGCTAATGAAGCTACTCAATTGGCAATAAAAGCGGTTGAAAAATGGGCAACTACGCATTCAATATCTCATGGAAACCATTACTTTGAATATGATAAAACTTATGCAGAAATGGTCAATCAATTCAATCAAGACCTTGCTAAATGGGCGGTGGAAGAATATGGAAGTCGTAAGAAAGCTTGTGAGGTTTTAGGGCAATCGACTTCGTGGTTTTCAAAAGCGATAAACGGGAAAAGTAGATAGGAAATAAAAACACCTGGATTAGTCGCACAGGCATTTTTATTTTAGTCTATCCTTTATCTTAAAAACCACTTGAATCAAAACCCGTATCGAACGCCTACTCCTACGCCATAAAACGGCAAGCCGCCAACTTGAGCGTCAAGGCGAAGCGACAAATGAGATTTTAATAAAATATCTATCGGATGGTCGTTTTCCATTATTCGATAGCCGAAATCCAAACGAGGGCCAAACATGATTGTCGTAAAGGCAGGTACTTCGTTTGGCATCGGCATCCATTTTCCATCTTCCAGTATGTATTGTGTGTCCGAACTTTTAACTCTAGCTAGGCCCAATTCCATTCCACTCACCACAAATAAGCCTTTATAGATGTTTCTTTCCGTGAAATAGCCCAACTGAAACGCTAAAGTACGGTCGTGGTAAAGGTTATCATAATAACTAATTTGACCGTTCAAAAAGCGTTTTTTGTTTTTAAAATATCGTTGTATTTCCACCGAGTACATGGGGCGAATATTGACTTTGTGATATACTCCGAGTTGTCCATAATCGAATCCTACCATTAAATCTTGATGCTGGATATTGAATTGAACGTTCCAATTATTAGTCGGTTTGTCTTCTTCTATTTGAGCAAAAAGCATTAAATTACTCAACAATAACCCAAAGATTAGAGCAGTTTGTAATAATATTTTGTGTTTCATTAGCTTGTTTTTTATTTGAAATCTCATTAAAAAATAAAAGAGATTTTTATTCATTTCTTACTCTTCTACTCGTGAGTAAAACAAAATTCCCATTTCATCTTCGCTCGTCACGCCAAAACGAATTTCTCGGTTCGTTTCATTCTCATAACGAACCATGGTGCGAAGTCCTTCTCCTGCTTTTATTTCTAAAGCTGGCTCAAAAAACATATCTGGCGGATGCTGATAATCCGTTGATACATAAAGGCGTTCGCCATCATTTGCGCCACCTACCTTGAAGACTTCAAAGACCGAACCTCGCTTGTGCATGTGCGAAAACATCTGACGAATTTTAGTGTCTTCATCAAAAATTTCAGTGTATTCAATATCTGTCGTTTGTTGAGGTGGCAAAATCAAAGCCTCTTCGTTATCCACGTCATCCATCACCAATAATTCTCTGACGCTATCTTCTGGAATAGTATGAAAATTCAAATAAACCTCTCCGAAAAGCGTCTCGTCGGTCAAGTTAAAATAATGAGAATTGACATCAATCGTGGCATTTGCAGGAATCCGAACAGCAACTCCTTCTGGCAATTGCGACAAAAAATCTGGCTCTTGCGCACCCACAATACATCGCCCCTGAACCCATCGTTAGGCTAAAGTTTCCTCGCCCATCGGGTAAATTTTGGTCCCTCATCACACCAATTGACGGATGCGAAGGGTGGTCTTCGTTTTTGTAACCGTAGGCTATCAAATGATGTGTGCCAGGTCGGCAAGTCGCACGAAATTTGTTTACATAAATCGGTTCGGTATTCCCAATCGGCAAGCGCAAGAAAATCTCTCGCTCAAAATGTGATGGAATAGGAAATGGCGGCACATGAATTTGATAACCTTCACCCGCCGCAGGAGCTTCTAAGGTTTCAAATGGCGGTATGTCCGAAATATCGTAGTCAAAAGTCTTTTGGCAAGACAAAAATGCGATGCCCATAAAAAGCAATAAATATATATTTTTCATAATAGTTGTTGTTGTATGATTTCGATTTTAGAAAAAGAATATAAACGCAGTCTAGGCCGTTCCTATTCAATCAGTGTTCTATCAGCCACATGACCTGCTAGAGGTGCGCCAGCTTCTATCCATTGTCGTACAAACTCAATTGCATCATCTGTTAGCGTCAATCCGCCTTGTGGCATCGGAGAACCAAACTGAAAAGCACTGGTACTATAAATTAGTTTTTGATACAAAAAGCTACTATCTGGCGTAAAAGGCATGACTAGATGCAAACCTGCATTTTCGGCTTGAGCGTTCGCCACATCGGATGTTACCATATTAGAATAAGTACTTTCTCCAATGAGTTCGGGAGAGGTCGTTGTGCCATCGTGACAACCATTTACACTACAAGTAGGTGTTAAGATTTTAGTATAAATCAAGCCAAAGCTAGAGTCGGGCGGTGTGTATTCGGGTGTTTCTTCTTCGCAAGCATTAAACACCAAAATGGCAAAAGCAACTAGAAATATCCATTTCAAATTTGTTGTTTTCATAAGTAGTTTTATTTACAGGCTTCTCTTATTATTGCTTCTAAGACGAATGAAAGGTTGGATTTGTTGCTATCCAGTTGTTAAAAATCAAGATTGCAATATTTGCTTGCCATGAAGTAATAGTGTTTTTAGTTGAAATTTTGATAATGGCGCATTCTTTTGGGATTGGATTTTCTTCAAAAGGCTTATTGTGATATGTTCCTTTTGAGATGTTGTTGGTTTCGTCTCCAGGATAACATAAAGCCACTTTTGCAGCATTATAATATTCGTGATAAACGTACAACTGCCTTAAATCAGCCGCAGAGGGGTTTTCGTTTCTTATGTTTTTCCATTTGGTATCAATGACGATGGCGTTTGGTTGGTTTTTATTGATAACTATATCGGGCTTCATAGAAGAGTTATTGCCGTGTGCTGGCTTCCAAAATAGTTTTTTGGTTTGTGCTGTAATCGTCATTCCATGCGGTAGCTTTTTGCGCAAGCTAATAAATACGAATTGCTCCCAAAGCAAATTCATATCAAAAAGCAGTGCCAAAACATGGTTTCGCCCTTTGCTCAAATCTGGGTGGTAATTCAGTAAAAGCAATTGGGCTATATCTAATGCGGCTTGATAAGATTCGGTTTTGCGGTTGAGTTTTATTTTTTCAAAAGTAGCATCACTTACTTGAATGTCTTTCATAATAGGA
>CALOED010000083.1:0-8348 GCA_942492005.1 uncultured Saprospiraceae bacterium | reverse complement strand
TGCGCTAATGGCTGCCAAAGAGCGCAATACTTTAGCTATACAAGGGTTGTAGAACCCAAAATTGATTATGAAGTGCAAACGGATAATTGCCATAGCGATATTGATAATGAAGGCACAGGCAATACGATTACCGTAGAGTTTTTGAATGGCAATCAAGTAGTCGCACGTACTTCCAAAAATGGCGTTGGTGAAAATTGCCTTTCTAGCGACGCTTCATTCAAAGCTAGTATTGCCAGTAGAGTGACGGGTATTAGAATCAAAACCAACGGAGATGATGGTTTTTATATTGATGAAATTCGATTAATCCGAGCAGGAAAAGTAGTCAGACACTATGGTAGAGACAACGGCGGCGGCTGGTGTTTGAGTACTGACCCTAATGATGCTAATGGTGGCTGGAAAGGGAAATGCGATGGCTCAGGGAATACTTGTAAGTCCAGTTTGACTTTTAATTATTAAATTCCGTAAGTTAGGTTAAGATAAACATTTCGACCAGCATTTCGACATTAAATATTTATATCTATTTATAAATCAGCAATTCTCATTATGGCGTTATCCATTGCCCCGCATCTTTAGTGCGGGGTTATATTACAAAAGTTAAAATCGGATTTTAACCCCAAAATGTGCAAATGTTGGGTTAAAACCACATTGGACGAAAATGCAAAAATTGTCAAAGAACCTAAGTTAATCTTTTCTCCAATGGTGGCTTGCCCCATTGTACTTTGGTTTTCAATGTAAACAAGGCAGCAAGCTACTTTCGAGTATATAAACAAACTTTTGAAACACTATACTAAGTGCAGTGTTTCAAAAATAAGTTAATCTTTTCTCCAATGGTGGCTTGCCCCATTGTACTTTGGTTTTCAATGTAAACAAGGCAGCAAGCTACCTTGGAGTATATAAACAAACTTTTGAAACAGTGTACTAAGCGATTTATCAAAGATAATATATAAGCCTAAGGATTACCCATGAGTTTCAAAAGAACATCTAAATATTTATGGGTAATCGTTAGAATATGTAAGCGCAGCTAGTTTCAGAGTCGCTGAAACTAGCTGCGCTTTTTTTAGAAATATCAGCGTCAATTCGGTTTTATTTTTAAGATATGTAACGTAAATAGGCTAACATCCGTCAAATAAATATGATGAAGAAGTATATTTATTGGGATAGTACATTCAATCTGTTATAAGTATCATCTATAACTTTTATACATTTATAATGTATTCTTATTTTTTCAAAATCATAAACAAAATTTATTTTATGAAAAAACTAACTACATACCTGTGTTTTTTGATGGTTTCTGTATTTGTCATGGCATCTTGCAATGCTACTAAATCGGCAGGAAGCGACGATGTTTCTGCTAATAAAAAAGAAGCAGGCGATAAATCACTCAAAGGCGATGAAAATAATATTCCATTGGCGCAATATCTTCGCAAAGTGCCAGGCTTGAGAATTTCAGGAACGGGAAGTAACGCAAAAGTTGCAATAGCAGGAATGGGCAACACTTCTTTGGTAGCTAGAGGCGAACCTCTTTTTATAATCAATGATGTGCGAGTACAATCTTTGGCGCAAGCCTCCGTCCTTGTGCAAACTTCAGATATTAAAAATGTTCAAGTTCTAAAATCGGCTAGTGAGACTTCATTTTATGGCTCTGCTGGCGCAAATGGCGTAATTGTTATCAAAACGAAGAAAAAATAAATAAGAGAATGAGTAAATAGGCTACCGCTGTTTTGTAGTCCAATTGCATAAACAGCGGTAGCCTATTTATTTATCTAGTCAAATACATTGAACGGTTTCTATCCAATTCTCTAAAGAACGGGTCTGTCAAGTCTTTGATAAATCGAATTTCTTCGCCCGTAGATTTCATTTCTGGCCCGAGTTGTTTATCTACATTCGGAAACTTATTGAAAGAAAATACAGGAACTTTTATCGCATAACCATCCATTTTATTTACCATTTCAAAATCCTTCAACTTATGCGTTCCTAACATCACTTTGGTTGCAATATTCAAATATGGAATATTGTAGGCTTTTGCAATAAAAGGCGTGGTACGAGAAGCTCTTGGGTTGGCTTCTATCACATATACATCACCATCTTTGATAGCAAACTGAATATTTATCAACCCTCTCACATCCAACGATAAAGCGATTCTTTTGGTGTATTCCTTCATTTTATCCAGCTCATCGTCCGTCAAACTATACGAAGGCAATACCGCTGAACTATCGCCAGAGTGAATGCCCGCAGGCTCAATGTGTTCCATAATTCCCATGATGTGAACATCTTCACCATCGCAAATAGCGTCTATTTCGGCTTCTTTTGCTCTTTCCAAGAATTGGTCAATCAAAATTCGATTGTCGGGCATGTGTTTGAGAATACTCAAAACGCTATGCTCCAACTCTTCATCATTAATCACAATTCGCATTCTCTGACCGCCCAATACATACGACGGACGCACCAAAACAGGGTAAGTTACCTCTCTCGCTATATCCAACGCTTCATCTGCATCAACTGCCGCACCGTATTTTGGATAAGGAATGCCCAACTCTTTCAACAAATCAGAAAAACGCCCTCTGTCTTCCGCTACATCTAAGGCTTGATAGCTCGTTCCGATGATTTTTATACCTTCTTCGTCAAACTTTTGAGCGAGTTTCAATGCCGTTTGTCCACCCAACTGAACGATAACGCCATCTGGCTTTTCTAAATGTAAGATTTCTTCGATGTGTTCCCAATTGACTGGCTCGAAGTAGAGTTTGTCTGCAATATCAAAATCAGTAGAAACGGTTTCAGGATTGCAATTTATCATAATCGACTCATAGCCTACATCCTTAATCGCATTGAGACCATGCACACAACAATAATCAAATTCAATCCCCTGCCCGATGCGGTTTGGACCAGAACCTAACACCACTATTTTCTTATTATCAGAAGGGATACTTTCGTTTTCTTCATCGAAAGTAGAGTAGAAATAAGGTGTTTTTGCTTCAAATTCTGCGGCACAAGTATCCACCATTTTGAAAGTACGACGAATGCCTAAGTCAAACCTACGCTTTGTAACTTCCGATTCTGGCACTTTGAGTAGCCACGCAATTTGAGTATCTACATAGCCCAATTGCTTCGCCTCTAGCATGAGTTCTTTTGGAATATTTTCAGCATATCGGTATTGCATCAATCGTTGTTCGATTTCTACCAATCGCTTTATCTGACGAATAAACCACATATCAATGCGAGTAAGTCGCTGTACAGTTTTGCTCGGCACACCTAAGCGAAGCGCATCTTTGAGTCTGTAAATTCTATCATCTCTGGCAGATTCCAATCGTTCGAGAATATCAGAGGTTTTATACCATTGTTTGGTATCTGCGCCCAATCCCTGACGACCATTTTCTTGCGATTGACAGGCTTTTTGCAAGGCTTCTAAAAAGTTGCGACCAATTGCCATGACTTCGCCAACTGATTTCATTTGCAAGCCCAATCTATCATCTGCACCATTGAATTTTTCAAAATTCCAACGAGGCATTTTTACAATCACATAATCCAACGTCGGCTCAAAGAAGGCAGAAGTCGTCTTTGTGATTTGATTTTTTAGTTCATCAAGGGTATAACCTATCGCCAATTTTGCTGCTATTTTTGCAATCGGGTAGCCCGTCGCCTTGCTTGCCAATGCCGACGAACGAGAAACCCGTGGGTTAATTTCAATTGGGATAAGTTCTTCGGTTTCTGGATTGACAGCAAACTGTACGTTACAACCTCCTGCAAAACTTCCCAATTCTCGCATCATTCGGATAGCTGTACTTCTCATTTCTTGATAGCAAGTGTCCGAAAGTGTCATAGCTGGCGCAACGGTAATGCTATCCCCGGTATGAATACCCATAGGGTCGAGGTTTTCGACCGTACATATAATGACAACGTTATCATTAGAATCTCGCAACAATTCGAGCTCAAATTCTTTCCAACCCAACACGGCTTGCTCTACCAATACCTCATGAGTAGGAGAAGCATCCAAACCTCTTCTGAGTGCTGTATCAAACTCTTTTGGGTCATAAATAAGACCACCACCGTAGCCGCCAAGCGTAAATGATGGGCGTAAAACGAGAGGAAATCCAATTTTTTGTGCGGCTTCTTTACCTTCTAAGAAGGAGTTGGCAATATGAGACTTTGCCACATGCAGCCCCATTTCTCCCATTAGCTTTTTGAACTTCGCACGGTCCTCTGTCAATTCAATAGCATTGACATCAACCCCAATCATTCTCACATTGTACTTTTCCCAAACCCCTTGATTATCGGCATCAATAGCCAAATTCAAGGCAGTTTGTCCGCCCATAGTTGGCAATACTGCATCTATTTGGCGTTCTTCCAAAATCTCAATAAGACTTTGCACCGTCAATGGTTTTAGATATATATGGTCTGCCGTAAGCGGGTCAGTCATGATGGTAGCTGGATTGGAGTTAATTAACGAAACTTCAACTCCTTCTTCTCGCAATGACCTTGACGCTTGAGAGCCTGAATAATCAAATTCACACGCTTGACCAATGATGATTGGTCCACTTCCTATAATCAGTATTGACTTAATAGAGGTATCTAATGGCATCTTAACGTTCTTTTTTACCGTTTATAAAAAAGCCGTATTAATTGAAATTCAATCAATACGGCTTTTAAGCTCAAAAAAAATTATATATCGCCTCGCAAAACCGTGGCGGATGGACTTAGAATGATAATATCTTCTAATGGATTTTTCATGGTAGTTGTCATTTTAGTTCACTAAATAATTTGTGTTTTCTAAAATTACCTGTTCTTATTTTAATAATTCGGCTGCAAAGGTAATAAATTTTCTTTGGGTCTAATACTTACATCCCATTAAAAAAAATGAAACTTCTTGCGCTCCTACTCTACTTCTCTATATATTTTATTAATTTAAAAGCCGATATTTGCATTTCCTACTACTAATTGAGACTTTCCTCATTTTAAAACTTTCTTTTTCTAAAAGATAAAACCTGTTTGGAGTGAAGTGAGTTAGGTTTTCTTCTTACTCAATTAGTTGATAAGTACAACAGAGAAAAACGCAAAGCGTTGTGAAATCGAGGATTCAGATTTTAAAAAAACCAGAAAAACTAATGAAGTTTAATACCGTAATATTATACGATATAGAAAATTTGATAAAAGGGTATGGATTTAAAGATAATTTTAGAGATAAAGTTTCTTTGAAAAAAGTTTATGAGCAAATTGCAAAATACGATGCCGTTGAAAAAATAGGTATTCAGAGGGCTTATGCCAACTGGGGCAATATTCGGATGAGTTTTATGAGTCAGGATATTACTCATTTGGGCATAGAGCCGATACAAGTATTTGGTTTTGCAAAAGGCGCATCTAAAAATGCAGCGGATATTCATTTGGTGATAGATGCCATAGAATTGTGCTACACTCGCCCCAATATTGAGGTTTTTGTAATTGTATCAGGCGATGGAGGCTTTGCTTCTTTGGGAAAAAAACTACACGAACATGGCAAAATAGTGGTGGGTTGTGCTTATGAAGGCACTACTAGCGATGTTTTCAAATCTGTTTGCGACCATTTTATTTGGCTCACCGACCCAGATGTTGAAATTAGAGAAGAACTAAAGGCTAAGAAAAAACTAAAAGCCAAAGGAGTTAAAAAGAAAGCATTGCCCAAAACTATTGAAAAGGAAACGCCTAAACCTAAAGTAGAACAGCCCAAAGCAGAACAACCCAAACCCAAGCCTAAACCGCCTGAACCCAAAAAACAAGTCAAAGAACAAAAAAAGTCGCCACTTAGCCCGATGGAGCAACTGACGACTCAAATTGAACCTATCACTGATGCAAGTACCGAGGATAAACTCTCCCAAATCAATGCTATCCTTCATTGGCTCAATGACAATAAGGAAATCAGTAACGAATTAGGCTCAAAAGGGCTGATGCCATCGAAAGTGAAACTCATGTTTCGGGCGGTGATGAATGGCGACGTAAATACTTCTCATTTTGGTTATTTGAAATTTACCAATTTTTTGAGATTTGTCTGTTCTGGCACTCCCCTAGCCGTTTATAAAAACATTAAAAATAATACCATTCGGGTAGGTTATAGGAATCAACCCTTGGAAGGCTACGAGATACAAGCGAATGCCAATCGGGTGAATATTCATACGCCTACGGGCTATCGAAAAATATTGAAAAATGGTAAACCGATTTATAAATTGCCCACCGATAAATTTATAATACTTGATATCATTGAAGAGTTGGTCAATGGCAAGCATATTTCAAAAAGCCTAGAGGCTTTGATAAATGATGTATCTGCGTCATTGAAAAACGTTGATAAAGAAGACATCAAGCAGGTCTTGTTCATTTTATTGGCGGCAGGCTGCTTTGACCGCACACCGGCCAATGTGCCTTTGGCGCAGCAGCTTTTGAAACTGAAACCTCAATACGAATCCGAAAAAACAATCATTAATCATCTGAAACGATTGTTTTTTGAAAAAATAGCTGAAATTACCCAGCAAGATGTTCAAGGAGAAATATTGATGCAAATCATATAAATAGCTAGTCTGAAAAAGTAATTTTTTTTTCAAAAAATTTTAAACTATGCGAAGCCGCTAAGTCTTTCGATTGAAATCATTATCAATCAACGACTTAGCGGCTTTTCTTATATTTTGCGTGTTCTTTGTTTTGAGAAATAAACAATATGCCTCCTTATTTTTAACTAAAATAATATCACGCAGAACTTGACTTATTCAAAATAATGTCTTATACTTGAATCATAATTAGTAAACAACTTTTAAAAAACTCAAAAAAAAAGAAATTAAATATGTTATGAGATTATAAATGCAGTGGCAGATTTTTTAACATAAAAAACCATCTAAGATGAATCCACCTAGACATTAAAAAAATGCAGACAGTAGTTAATAAAAGTATTAACACTTAGTATTGAAATTTGAAACGAATTAGAATGACCAGTATCAATTGTATTTTTCAAAATTATCTTTTATCATAATTGTTATATATTGTGTTTAATGTTAAACGGAATCTTTAATTATTTTAGTAAGAAATATCTTAGTCATTTTTAACGGAAAAAATACAGATACATCGTGTTATTCTATTATAATACATATTTTAATTCATTGGCTTCAGCTAAAAGTACAACCAAATAAGAGTGAATTGTAAAAGCAGTTTTAGGTTGAATGTATTTTGATTTAAAAACTGCTTTTGAAAAGTGCATGAAAATGTGTTTTGTAAAGCAAGGCATTCTGTTAGAAATGTGAAGAACATAGAATTAGGATAATCAATTTTTGGTGTTTGATAAACTTGAAAAAAGTGATACGAGACAGTTTATATCATTTTTTGAAAAGCGCATAAATGAATATATAAAATTGAATATTTTAAATCTTTGAAATTTACAAAGTATGCAATACAAGAATTTGGGAGTAACTTTTTAGAAACAGAAAAAGACAATTTCGCCAAAAATTGGCATTAAGTAAGTAGAGTTGACGGCAGGTTTTCGTTTAACTTCTTACCCAAAAAAGGTCTGTTAAGTAAATTTCGGAAAAAGGAGATTAGCTGAACGTAAAAAATTTGAATATATGAATCCACCTGACTGTTTATAACAGAATACAAAATCTGTTTTGTACTTCTGTTACGCCGGCACTTTTGTAGCTTGCAAGAAAAAGAATAAAGGCGCAGATAGTTGATAATAAAAGGTTTTATACTATTTTAAAAATTTAATGGAGTTTTATACTTGAGTGCTTATCAAGCATCATGTTTTTTTTAACCGAGTAGTATATAATTTGTAATTACAACTGACTTTTATAATTTAATCGCCTTATTTTTTGGATAGTAAAGACTAAAGTAAATAACACGAAATGGGGTAATCGTCGAGATTTAAATATCTAAATTAGGGTATAGCGTTGCCAATCAATGCAATATGAACAATATGAAGATGTTTATTTGTAAACCATTACTTTGATGATAGAAATAAATGATGGATTAATTTTTGAAAATAAATGATAGCATCAGCCTTTTATTTCTTCATAGCAACATTTAAAATGTTATTGAACTAGGATTGAAAAATTACTTTAGCAGTAGTTTATTCGTTTACAATTAAAGAGGAACAATAGAACTTTATACCATCTTTTAGAAATCTTTAAATAGATATATTTTATTAATTGTAAACCTGTTTGGGCTTTGTTTACCTGTATTATCTTCGTTATTTGGTATAACTGATGTAATGTATAGAGAAGATGATAATATTTGATTCGAAAGCGAAATCATAAACAATTAAAATTGCCAAACATCTAATCCAATTGTTATAAATATCTCATTATCTTATCTTGGTATTTATAATGGTTTCAACACTGCGA
>CALOED010000082.1:0-16467 GCA_942492005.1 uncultured Saprospiraceae bacterium | reverse complement strand
CAATTTGATAATAACGCCATCGCCATAAGCCGAATGCTTAATACGAGACCCAACTCCTAATAATTGCTCTAAGTTGTCCATCGGTTTTATTTTTATCTTTTTTAAAAATGCAATATTCTCCTTTTCTATCGGAATAAATAAATTAAAAAAATCTTAATGCGAATTTTTTAACAATTGTTAAAATTTGTTATCTTACAATCAAATAGGCAAAAGTTGTCATTTTTTCAGTTTTCTATGACCATTTGCCTAAATCTTCACCAAAGACTAATCATTAATAATCCGTAGAGGAATATTAGTAAAAGTACCCATATCTTAAAATATATCAGACATCAAGAAACGAAAAAAAAATGAAATTTTTCGTCAGGTAAATCCTAAATTACAATCTTAGGAAGAATACTCATTTAGGTCTTGCCAAACCGAACTTATAAAATATCTTTTTAACGTTAAAACCTATTTATATGAGCTTAAAACCTGACAAGCCCGACTCTATGATTAGAGACAAACTGCTGCAAAACGAGGCCGCAGATAAACTTGTCAAATCAACGCTTACACCACCCAAATCTTGGTCGAAACATCCCGTTCCGATGCTTTTGGGACTACTTACAGCATGGCTAGTAGGTGGTGCTTACTTATATCGCATTTTTTGCTGTATGTCGCCAGCTACGCTCAGCCCGTTACTTATCAATGATGGCACAACCGTAGTCTCTTCTGCGCCCGAAAATCTAAGATTTACGAACGCAAGTGCCATACCGTACATTTCTGATAATAAAATAAAATCAGAACTAGAAAAAGCTGCCAACTATGTAAAAGAACGCCCCGACAAGGTGTTGTTTATCACAGGCAAATACAATGAGAGCGAACTCGAAAAGGGCGATTCTTCAGATTTGGGCTTGGCTAGAGCCGAAAGTTTGAAGAAGTTATTTGTTGGCTGGGGAATGGATGCAGATTATGTAATTACGAAAAGTGAAACGTCCAAACTGCTCTTTCCTGTAAAAGATACCATTTATGGCGGAGCAAGTTTTGCTATCAAAACGATACCTAATCGCTTCTTGAAATTATCCTCAGGCGATTTTAAATCTGAAGCAAAAAACAACCTTTCTTTTGCTAGAAATAGTTCGGAAATAGAAACACCGATTACCGATGATGTCAAAAAAACAGCAAAAGAAGTAGCCGCATTCCTAAAAGGCAATCCTAACAAGAGTTTGCAAATATTTGGATGGTACGACACAGAAGAAAGCACCGGAGACCCTGATAAAAATCTGGGCGTAGAGCGAGCGAATGCACTCAAAAAATGGTGGATTTCGATGGGCGTTCCTGCTACTCAAATCAAACTATCTGCCGAGGGGAAAGACGATTTGATATTCATTGGAGACAAACTTTTTGGAGGCGCAGACTATTCGATTAGCAGCCCCGATGACGAAGTAGTGAAAACGGAAGGCGATGCAACACCTGACGAATACGACGAAAACGGAGAGAAAAAGCCCGATGGCAATGCTACTGCCGATAATGGAGGCGATGCAGATAATAATAATTCAAATGATGGCGGAAGTGCTGTGAGTATGCCAAAATTAGTCAATATCTACTTTGACCACAATAGTGATGTTCCAAATATAAATGCCGCAGAGGGCGAAAAATTAGCGGAATATGTGCAATACTTAAAAGCCGCTACCAATAAGACATTAACTATTTCGGGACATACAAGTAGTAAAGGCACAAAGGAGTATAACTTGAAATTAAGCCAACGAAGAGCCGAAGCAGTAAAAAATTATTTGGTGCAAAAAGGTGTATCCAAAAGCCAAATAGTAACGAAGCCATTTGGGTTTGCAGCCGCTACGGGCAAAAACGATACAGAAGCGAAAGTGCTAAAGACCGCCGTGCTGAACTGAAAGTCGAATAATACAGCAAATTGTTTTAGGATTATATTTTCAATTTTAAAAAATGCAATAACTCAAAAAGAGTTATTAATAAAAATATATAATTATGAATTGGTGTAGCATTATACCGTGGATAATAGGAATAGGAGCTGCCATACTTGGCGGGCTTATCGGGTATTATTTGATGCGTCCGAAGATGTTGTTTTACAAACTAGGGCTAGAAAATAAATCCAAAGATTATGAAAATCTGGAAGGCGAATATGGAGCGGTAAAAGCCTCTAAAGCCGAAACGGATGAACTCAATATTCAACTGAATGCAGAGTTGGGCGCAGAACACAACCGAGCAAAAGGCTTGAATAAGGCGTTGAGCGAAGAGGTAGAGTTTCGCAAAAAACTTCAAGCAGAAGTAGAAGCACATCAAGGCACTATTGGTAGCTTGAAGGCAGACCTAGAAGCTAAATCGGTAGCTTTGAGCGATGCTGAAAACAAAATGGCGGTTTCTTTAGCAGATTTGAATGCAAACGCTTCGGGCAAAGAGAAAGCATTCGCTAAAGAGGTAGCAGCTTTGAAAGCCTTAATTGAAGATAAAAATGCAGCTTTGAAGGCTGGCGAAGAAAAACTCAACTTTGCGGCATCTGCTAGTGAGGTGGCATTGAAAGAGTTGGAAACGAAAATTGAAGAGAGAGAAAACGAATTGAGTTTGCAAATTGGGGCATTAAATTCGGAATTGGGCGAAAAAGATGAAGCCATCAAAGCATTTCAACTCAAACTCGGTAGCCTCGAAGCATCCGAAAAGGATTTGAATGCAGAATTGCTATTGCTCAAACAAGAACTAGAAGACGCTCAGGCTCAGGCTTCGGCTTCCGCCCGTGGTTTGGATGGAGATATAGCTATGGGTAGCGGCAATGTAAGCGCAGACGCTCTGGCAAGTATTAAGGCAAATATTGGTAAAATGCCTTTTGAAGGCATAGGAGGTGCGGCAGTTATTGGCGATGATTTGACCAAAATCAATAATATCTCAATAGCGGATGAAGCAATGCTGAACGCAGCAGGTATCAACTCTTACAAGCAATTGGCAAGGTTGCAGGATGACGAATTGGCTACCGTAGTGGAAGTCATTGGCATGAATCTGGACACTGTAACCAGCGAAGATTGGCGAGGACAAGCGAGAGCCTTCGTTTTGGCAGCGGTGACAGACAAAGACGATTTGAAAAAAATTGAAGGCATCGGGCCTAAAATTGCAGAACTCTGCAACAACAACGGTATTTTTACATTTGAAGAATTAGCCAATACAAAAGTCAGTATTTTAAAACATATACTGAAAGAAGGCGGTTCTCGCTTCCGTTTGGCAGACCCTGGCACTTGGCCTATGCAAGCACGCTTAGCAGCCGACGGCGAATGGGGACAGTTGAAAATATTACAAGATGTATTGGACGGAGGGAAATTTGTATAAAATTCTCAATCTTAAATACTTAGAAGCCACAGCATATTTAATTATGTTGTGGCTTCTTTATTTTTAGAAAAAAAAATAAGCAAATACTTAATATACCGCTTGACTTTTTCCTTAAAAAAGGCTTATCTTTAGAAAAAGATGTAAACAAAAAAAGAAAACTTGTAACATAAACAGCGGAACTAATGTATGGCTAAATCAGGTGAAGTAATTGTAAGAAAATGTAAGAAAATGTAAGAAAAATCATAAGCAAATGAATAATTAGCCATTATTCACAAAGCGGCGAAGCCGCTTTGTCTATCTTCATTATCAGTTAGTTATGTAATAGGATTTAGTTTTGTGAATAAAGTCTATTGTATAAAACTGAAATATGATAAATATGATAAATGACCAAACCTGATGCGAAGAAAAAAGGCTTATTCAATAACCAAAAACCAATAAATGACAGTAAGATCTTATTTGAATTACATTCAATTTGAAAAAAAATATTCTCCACATACTCTAACCGCTTACAAAAAAGATTTAGAACAATTCCAATCTTTTATATCTCGTCAATACGATATTAATGACCTATTGCAAGTTGAATATCAATATGTTAGGTCATGGATAGTCGCATTGATGGCAGAAGAAGTACAAGCACCCTCTATTCATCGCAAAATTTCTACTTTAAAATCTTTTTACAAATTTCAACAGCGAAATGGCAACATAAAAGTCAATCCTGCTGCTGATGTCATTTTACCCAAAAAAAATAAAACCAAACCCAAGACTATTCATCAAAGTCAATTGGAAAGACTCTTTCAAGACGTTGAATTTACGAATGACTATATCGGGCAGCGAGATAAATTAATACTCGAAATTTTATACGCTACGGGAATTAGAAAAGGAGAATTGATAGGTTTGAAAATACAAGACATTGACACTAAAAGCCTGTACATCAAAGTGCTAGGAAAAGGAAATAAAGAACGATTATTACCAATTAGTAAAAATATGGGGCAACACTTAGAAAACTATATGATGCTAAGAAATGCTACCTTCAATACTGACGAACCATCTTTGTTTCTTACTCAAAATGGTAAATCTTTATACCCTAAAGCCGTCTATAATATTGTAAAGCAAAATTTATCCATAGTCACCACAGCAGGCAATAAAAATCCACATTCGCTTCGACATTCTTTTGCTACTCATTTGCTCGCAAATGGAGCAGATTTGAAAGCTGTCCAAGATTTGCTAGGACACTCTAGCCTCGCAGCTACTCAAATTTATACGAATCATTCAATCGAAAAACTCAAAGAAGTATATAAAAAAGCACATCCTAAAGGAGAGTAGATAATATTTTTCGTTTAATTGTAAAACATTTGCCTTCCTTAAAGACTTATAATCTAAACACGGTCGGTGCTTTTTCTTAGACTACTTTAAATACTTAGATAAAACATTTTTAAACATTTTTAAATTCTTACCTATGAAGATACAAACGCAATCAATTCGTTTTAATGCAGACCAAAAATTATTGGAACTCATCAATGAGCGTTTGGAAAAACTCGAACAGTATTACGATAATATTATTGATGCCGAAGTATTTTTAAAACTCGAAAACACAGGGCAAGTACAAGATAAAATCGTAGAAGTAAAGCTCAATGTGCCAAAAGATAAAATAGTAGCTAAGGCTAGGAGTAAGAAATTTGAAAAGTCACTTGACGATGCAGTAGAGGCTTTGAAAAAGCAACTATTGAGATACAAGGGGAAAATTAGTGCGCACTAATTTTTAAACACATTTTTTTTGGAAATTACATTTAATCTCGGAACTTTTAGAAGTAGGCAAACGGTTACAATCCCGTGCGCCTACTTTTTTTATTTTTAGAAAAAAGTTTAAAAAAATCATTGCATATAAAATAGAAAAATTTTACATTTGCACCGCACTTTGAAAGAAGATGCGATTTTGAATAAAAAAGGAAAAAATATAGTTAAATATTTTCTTTTTATTGAAATAATTTCTACATTTGCGCTCGCTTTAAAGAAGGCGAGACAAAAAAATAAATAAGCCGGAATAGCTCAGTTGGCCAGAGCAGCTGATTTGTAATCAGCGGGTCGGGGGTTCGAATCCCTCTTTCGGCTCTTCTATTTTTCATATACATATTTTTGGGGGTGCGCCGGAGTTGGAGAGCCGGGCCAGACTGTAAATCTGGTGTCTTAGACTGAATAGGTTCGATTCCTATCACCCCCACGCATTATCTGCGAAAGTAATTTTCTGATAGTTACCAAGCTAAAAGTATAATATTATAATCGCACAGAAAAGAATATTTGCGGGCGTAGCTCAGTTGGTAGAGCATCAGCCTTCCAAGCTGAGGGTCGTGGGTTCGAGTCTCATCGCCCGCTCAAAAGAATTAGAAAGGGGAACATTCCCCTTTTTTACTGATTAAGTTTGGCATTGATTATTTGTTGCCGATGTAGCTCAGGGGTAGAGCGTTTCCTTGGTAAGGAAGAGGTCACGGGTTCAATTCCCGTCATTGGCTCAGATGAATATACTTGTTAAATGTTTATTTAATTATTTTTCATTTCACATCATAAATTTGACAACCGATGGCAAAGGCTACTTTTGAAAGGAATAAACCGCACCTCAATATCGGAACCATTGGTCACGTTGACCACGGGAAAACAACTTTGACTGCGGCTATTACTGCTGTATTAGCGAATAAAGGACTTGCAGAGAAAAAAGATTATGACTCTATTGACGCAGCTCCTGAGGAAAAAGAACGTGGTATTACAATCAATACTGCTCACGTAGAATACGAGACTGAAAATCGTCACTACGCACACGTGGACTGTCCAGGACACGCCGATTATGTAAAGAACATGGTAACAGGTGCTGCCCAAATGGACGGTGCTATTATCGTAGTTGCGGGAACTGATGGTCCTATGCCACAAACTCGTGAACACATCCTTTTGGCTCGCCAAGTAGGTGTACCAGCAATTGTAGCTTTTATTAATAAAGTTGATATTGTTGAAGACGAAGAAATGTTGGAATTGGTTGAAATGGAAATTGAAGAGCTTTTAGTTTCTTACGGTTTTGAGGATTGTCCTATCATTCAAGGGTCAGCTTTAGCAGCACTTCAAGAAGCTATGGGAGAGCCTTCAACTGAATTGGGGACAGAAGCTATTTTGGCGTTAATGGAAGCTTGTGATACTCACATTCCAGAACCAGAACGTTTGATTGACAAGCCGTTCTTGATGCCAATTGAAGATGTATTTTCAATCACAGGTCGTGGTACAGTAGCAACAGGTCGTATTGAGCGTGGAGTTATCGAAACAGGTAATGCGGTAGAGATTATCGGTATGATGAAGGAAGACGAAAAGGCTTTGACTTCAACTGTTACTGGTGTTGAGATGTTCCGTAAGATTTTGACTAGAGGTGAAGCTGGTGATAATGCTGGTATCTTATTGCGTGGTATCGCAAAAGAAGACATTCAGCGTGGTATGGTAATTTGTAAGCCAGGTTCTGTAACACCACACAAGAAGTTCAAATGCGAAATCTACGTATTATCTAAAGATGAAGGTGGTCGTCACACACCATTCTTCAATGGCTATCGCCCACAATTCTACTTCCGTACAACGGATGTAACTGGTGATATTTCATTGCCAGCAGGAACTGAAATGGTAATGCCTGGTGATAACGTAACTTTGGAAGTAAACCTTATTAACTCTATTGCAATGGAGAAAGGCTTACGCTTCGCAATTCGTGAAGGAGGACGTACCGTAGGTGCAGGTCAGGTTACTGAAATCATTGAATAGAATTATTGAGTTTCGGACTTATATATATCTAATGTTTTTATCGAAAATCAGGTGAGGTTTCCTCGCCTGATTTTCAAAGTTTATGAAAGACTACACACGGGCATAGCTCAGTTGGTAGAGCAGTGGTCTCCAAAACCAAAGGTCGTGGGTTCAAATCCTACTGCCCGTGCAACAAAAAATTGTTAATTATCATTTCGGAAAATTGACAATCAATAATCAATCTTATGGAAGCAATCAGACAATATTTCAAAGAAAGCTACAATGAGTTAGTGAATAAGGTAACATGGCCAACGCTAGGAGAGCTTCAAAGTACTACAATAGTAGTTCTTATCGCCTCTCTTGTTATTGCATTGATTATATATGTAATGGATATTCTTTCTAACTTATTACTACAAAATACAATTTATTAATACACACGCCTTTGGTGATTTTGAGATAATGCTTTCAGAATGGATGAAACTAGATGGTACTCTTTAAGAGTAATTAGCGGAAAAGAACGAAAAATCAAGGAAAGACTTGAGCTTGAAATCAAACGAGAAAAATGGGAAGAAGTCATTGCTCAAATACTCGTTCCTACGGAAAAAGTATATAAAATTAGAAACGGGAAAAAAGTAGTTCTTGAAAGAAACATCTTACCAGGGTATATTTTAGTGGAAGCCTATCCAAGCCGTTTTTCAGGAGAAATCATACAGCACATTAGTAGAATGCAAAACATTATTCATTTTTTAGGAAAAACCAATCCTACACCATTGAGTAAAGCTGACGCTAACAGAATGCTAGGTAAAGTAGATGAATCAAAAGGAGCGGATGAGTCATTAGTAGAACCATTCATTATTGGAGAGACTATTAAGATTATAGATGGGCCATTCAATGAATTTGTGGGAGTTATCCAAGAAATTAACGAAGAAAAGAAAAAGCTAAAAGTTATTGTAAAAATATTTGGACGAGGTACAGAAGTAGAGTTGAATTTTATCCAAGTAGAAAAACAACAATAATCGGTTAGAATTTTTAACTATAAATAGGGAGTTCTATTGCCTAGAACGCAATCACCTAATCTCAGCACATTTAACAGTATTGTTCATTTTCGTGTTGATTAAATTTTTTAAAATGGCAAAAGAAGTAAAAGAGTACGTAAAACTACAAGCGAAAGGAGGAATGGCAAATCCAGCACCTCCAATTGGACCTAAATTGGGTGCAAAGGGTCTTAATATTATGGAGTTTTGTAAGCGTTTCAACGCTGCATCTCAAGACCAGAAAGGAAAAGTCTTACCTGTAATCATTACGGTATATAAAGACAAATCTTTTGACTTTGTTATTAAAACACCTCCTGCGGCAATCCAATTGTTAGAAGCAGCTAACCTTAAAAGCGGTTCACCAGAATCAAACCGTAATAAAGTAGGTTCTGTAACTTGGGACCAAGTAAAAGCTATTGCTGAAGACAAGATGCCTGATTTAAATGCTTTTACAGTAGAATCGGGAATGAAGATGGTGGCAGGTACTGCAAGAAGTATGGGAATCACAATTAGTGGCACTCCTCCGTGGGAAGCATAACTAAAATCTGATTGAATCTAATTTTTTTAAAAGGCTAATATAAAAGGAAGTTCTCTCTTGCCGAGAACGCTATTACCTTAACCTGACTAACCTGTGGGGTTATGTCAGTCAAACTGAATATAATGGCAAAAATTTCTAAAAAAAGAAAAGCAGCAAACGCAAAAGTAGATAGTGAGAAATTATATACTTTGCGCGAAGCTGTATCGCTGGTAAAAGAAGTCAATACGACTAAGTTTGATGCTTCCGTTGATGTTCACGTCAGATTGGGCGTAGATCCACGTAAAGCCGATCAAGCTTTAAGGGGTACAGTAGTATTGCCACATGGTACAGGTAAATCTAAGAAAGTATTAGTATTCTGTACACCTGACAAAGAGCAAGAAGCTCTTGACGCAGGTGCAGATTATGCTGGACTAGATGAATATGTAACCAAAGTGCAAGATGGTTGGACAGATGTAGATGTCGTCATTGCAATGCCAAACGTCATGTCTAAAGTTGGTAGGTTAGGACGTGTTTTGGGCCCTCGTGGTCTGATGCCTAACCCTAAAACAGGTACAGTTACTGTCAATGTAGGTGATGCGGTAAAAGAAGTGAAAAAAGGTAAAATTGCCTTCCGTGTAGATAAATACGGTATCATTCACTCTTCTGTTGGTCGAGTTTCATTTTCAGCAGAGCAGTTGAATGACAACGCGAATGAATTAATTTCTACATTGGTAAGAATGAAGCCTTCTACCGCAAAAGGCATTTATATGAAATCGGTTACTATAGCTTCTACTATGAGTCCAGGTATCAAGGTTGATATTAAAGACGTGAAGTAGTAAAATGTAACTCTATCATTTATCTTTTTAATTGTATTTAAACGAAAGGCAATGACTAAAGCAGATAAAAAAGTTTTAATCGAAGCACTAACCGAGAAATTTAAAGATTCTAAATTCTTTTATGTCACTGAATACGGCACAATGACCGTAGCTCAAATGAATGAATTTAGAAGAAAGTGCTTTGAAAGTAATATAGAATATAAAGCAATAAAAAATACCTTGATTCAAAAGGCACTTGAAAGTGTTGATGAAGAAGCGTATAAAGGTCTTTTCGACTCCCTCAAAGGGCCTTCTGCAATCATGTTTGCAGAAGATGCAAAAACTCCAGGAGCTTTGCTCAAGGAATTTAGAAAGGGAAAACAAAGACCTCTTTTGAAAAGTGCTTATATTGACAGTGACATTTTTATTGGTGATGAAAACATTGATATGTTATCTAAGTTAAAGTCAAAAGAAGACTTACTTGGAGAAGTTATCACTTTGTTACAATCACCTATGGCAAAACTCATGGGTCAATTGACATCAGGAGGAAATACCATTCAGGCTATCTTGAAAGGTATCGAAGAGCATAAAAGCAGTGCAGGTGATGCACCAGAAGCATAAATAAAGGTTTGGCTTCCAACGTTTTAACCTTCCCGCAAGGAGAGGCGATAAACACTTAATATATAAATGTTGATTGAATAGGTGTTACGACTTATTTAGTTAGACAGATTTTTTTTCAAAAAAATTAAAAGTTTAGAGTCATGGCAGATTTGAAAGGCCTAGCAGAAACTCTAGTGAACCTTACTATTAAAGAGGTTAATGAGTTGGCAGATATTTTAAAAGCAGATTACGGTATTGAACCAGCAGCAGCAGCAGTTGCAGTAGCAGCAGCTCCAGGTGCAGGTGGTGGTGATGCAGCAGAAGCTGAACAAACAGAATTTGATGTAATCCTTACTTCAGCGGGTGCTGGTAAATTGAAAGTGGTTAAAGAAATCAAAGGTTTGTTAGGTATAGGATTGAAAGAAGCGAAAGCATTAGTAGATACTGCTCCAGCTCCAGTTAAGGAGAAAGTAAGCAAAGACGAAGCTGAAAAAATCAAAGCAGCACTTGAAGAATTAGGTGCATCTATTGAAATTAAATAATTATTTTTACAAATAATTGACTTGTTAGAGAATAGAAATTTTATTCATACTAGCTTTGTATAGGCTTAGTTACCATGTGACTAAGCCTATACCTGTATGAAGGATCTAGAAAGTTTCTATTATCAAATGAACTTTTATACCCCGATTGATGTTCTAGACTTTTGGGCAAATATTTTTTGTATTAGCCCATTTTTTAGATAACAGATAATCACTTAGCAGCAAAAAAAAAGGTAGTAGTACATACTACTATTTTAGATATAGCTTTAAGTATTAGAATGAAATATTAAAAATTTGATTTCCTCATAAAGGCGATTTAGCTTTTGTATTTCGGGCTAATAAGTAGAATAAATTGATTTAATAGTGTAGATTTTTCAACCTGCCTGTCGTCTGACTGGTTTTAATTGTTAAATTGGAAATTATTCATACTTATCAGTAGCAAAATATTCTAATATAGATAGTAATAGCAAATTTCGATATATTATTAAGGACATTACAAAATTCATCTATGATGAAATCTTGTAATGCTTTTGGTATTTTCATCATTTGCTTACTCATCTAATAAGCACATTCTTTATTGTTCAAGTAAAATAAAGAGATAATTCATGACGACAAACGGCGCCGTTCAGTCAAGCAGCAGGCAAAACAAACGTATCAACTTCGGTAAAATTCGAAATCTTGCTCCTTATCCGGATTTTCTTGAAATTCAACTTAAATCATTCCAAGAGTTTTTTCAATTAGAAACTACTCCTGAGAACAGAGAAAAAGAAGGTCTCTATCGAGTATTCACAGAGAACTTCCCTATCACTGATGCACGTAATATCTTCGTATTAGAGTTTTTGGACTATTTCATTGACCCGCCTAGGTATTCGATGAATGAGTGCATGGATAGAGGTTTAACTTATAGCGTTCCGCTAAAAGCTAAATTGCGACTCTCTTGTAATGATGAAGAACACGTTGATTTCAAAACCATCGTTCAAGATGTATTTTTAGGAAACATACCTTATATGACTCCTAAGGGTACTTTCATTGTTAATGGAGCAGAGCGTGTGATTGTTTCCCAATTGCACCGTTCTCCCGGAGTATTCTTTGGTCAGAGTTACCACCCTAATGGTACAAAAATCTATTCTGCCCGTGTAATTCCTTTTAAAGGAGCATGGATGGAGTTTGCAACGGACATCAATACCGTGATGTACGCTTATATTGACCGCAAGAAAAAATTCCCAGTAACTACTTTACTTCGTGCCATTGGCTTCGATTCTGATAAAGCTATCTTGAGTATTTTCGGACTGGCAGATGTAGTAGATGTTACTAAAGAAAATCTTGAGGCAACAATTGGTAGAAAATTAGCCGCAAGGGTATTGCGTAGTTGGACAGAAGATTTCGTAGATGAAGACACAGGTGAGGTAGTTACCATTGAGCGTAACGAAATCATCTTAGAGCGTGATGTGATTTTAGATGAAACAAACATCGAAGAAATCTTAGAAACAGGTGTAGATTCTATTGTACTTCAAAAAGAAGACGTAGAGGAAGACTACGCTGTAATCTATAATACATTACAAAAAGACCCTTCTAGTTCTGAGCTAGAAGCAGTTCAGCACATATACAGACAACTTAGAGGTACTGACCCACCAGATGAAGAAACAGCTCGTGGTATTATTGACAAGCTGTTCTTCTCAGATAAGCGTTACAACTTAGGTGAAGTTGGACGATATAAAATCAATCGTAAACTAAAACTGACTACCAGTAAGGAAACATTGGTTTTGACGAAAGAGGACATCATTGAGATTGTTACTTACTTGGTCAAATTTATGTACCAAAAAGCGGAGATTGATGATATTGACCATTTGAGTAACCGTCGTGTACGTACCGTTGGCGAACAATTATACTCTCAATTTGGTGTTGGTTTGGCTCGTATGGCTAGAACCATCCGTGAGCGTATGAACGTGAGAGATAACGAAGTATTTACCCCGATTGACTTGATTAATGCAAGAACATTGTCTTCTGTCATTAACTCATTCTTCGGAACCAGTCAGTTATCGCAGTTTGCAGACCAAACCAACCCGTTATCTGAAATTACGCACAAACGCCGTATTTCAGCACTAGGGCCAGGCGGTTTGTCAAGAGAGCGTGCAGGCTTTGAGGTTCGAGATGTTCACTATTCTCACTATGGTCGTCTTTGTACTATCGAAACGCCAGAAGGACCGAATATTGGTTTGATTTCGACACTCTGTGTACACGCTAAGGTCAATAAAATGGGCTTTTTGGAAACGCCATATCGCCCAGTAGTTGATAGCAATGTACAATTATATGATGAACCACAATATTTATCAGCAGAAGGAGAGGATTACAAAGTAGTTGCACAAGCAAACTCTCCGCTAGATGAGCATGGTGCGTTTCTTACAGATAGGGTAAAGTGTCGTGAGCATGGTGAATTCCCTGTTTACGAGGCAGATAAGATAGAATTTATGGACGTTGCACCTAACCAAATTGTAGGTGTATCAGCTAGTTTAATTCCGTTTTTGGAACACAATGATGCCAACCGTGCCTTGATGGGCTCGAATATGCAGCGTCAAGCCGTTCCAACTATTCGACCACAAGCACCAATTATTGGTACAGGCATCGAAGCACAAGTAGCTAAAGATTGCCGAATGTTGATGAATGCAGAAGGCGAAGGTACAGTTGAATACGTGGATGCAGATAAAATCATTATCCGTTACGATAGAAATAGAGACGATGAACTCGTTTCGTTTACAGACGGTCGCAAGACCTATGAATTGACCAAATTCCGCAGAACTAACCAAGGTACTTGTATCAACCTGAAGCCAATTGTTCGTAAGGGCGATAGAGTAGAAAGAGGTGATATTTTGTGTCAAGGTTATGCAACAGAAGGAGGAGAATTGGCATTAGGACAAAACCTTCTTGTGTCGTTCATGCCATGGAAAGGGTATAACTTTGAGGATGCGATTGTACTTTCGGAGCGTGTAGTAAGAGAGGATGTATTCACTTCTGTGCACATTGAGCATTTTGAACTCGACGTTCGAGATACAAAACTAGGTGAAGAAGAATTGACGAATGACATTCCAAACGTGAGTGAAGAAGCAACGAAAGACTTAGACGAAAATGGTATCATTCGAGTAGGGGCTAGAATCAAGGAAGGTGATATTATCATTGGTAAAATCACACCTAAAGGAGAGACAGACCCTACGCCAGAAGAAAAATTGCTTCGTGCAATCTTTGGTGATAAGGCAGGCGATGTGAAAGACGCATCTCTGAAAGCATCTCCATCTACTAGAGGTATCATTATTAATAAGCGATTGTTTGCTAGAGCGAAAAAAGACAGGTCTCAAAAGGCTCGTGAAAAAGAACTCTTGGCACGCCTTGATGATGAACACGAAACGGCATTAGGTCATTTAAAGAATACGTTGATTGACAAATTGATGCTTTTATTGGACGGTAAAATTTCAAATGGCGTAAGAAGCATTTACAGCGAAATGCTTTTGCCGAAAGGAGTTAAGTTCAATTCAGAGGTACTTAAAGAGTTGGATTATACATCGGTTGATTATTCTAATTGGACAAGTGATGACCATACCAATGATTTGATTAAGCGACTGTTACATAATTATACTTTAAGAGTAAACGAAGAGATAGGTAAAGTAAAGCGTGAAAAATTCAATATTAGCATTGGCGATGAATTGCCAACAGGCGTATTGAAATTGGCTAAAGTTTATCTAGCGAAAAAACGTAAACTCAAAGTTGGAGATAAGTTAGCAGGTCGTCACGGTAACAAAGGTATTGTGGCTCGTATCGTAAGATATGAAGATATGCCTTTCCTCGAAGATGGAACGCCAGTAGATATTATCCTCAACCCTCTAGGTGTACCTTCTCGTATGAACTTAGGGCAGATTTTCGAAACCGTTCTAGGTTGGGCAGGTAAAAAATTAGGATTGAGATTTGGCTCGCCAATCTTTGATGGTGCGAATGATAGCGAAGTAGAACATTATATCCAAAAAGCGGGTTTGCCTTCTTATGGGCAGGCTTACTTGTACGATGGCGAAACGGGAGACCGCTTCCACCAAAGGGCAACAGTGGGTATTATCTATATGCTGAAACTGTCGCACATGATTGACGATAAAATGCACGCTCGTTCTATCGGTCCTTACTCATTGATTACACAGCAACCATTAGGTGGTAAAGCACAATTTGGTGGTCAGCGTTTTGGTGAGATGGAGGTATGGGCATTAGAGGCTTATGGCTCATCTAATATCCTACGAGAGCTTTTGACTATTAAATCAGATGATATAAATGGTCGTGCAAAGGCTTATGAAGCTATTGTCAAAGGTGATAATTTGCCAGAGCCAGGCATTCCAGAATCATTCAATGTACTTGTACATGAATTGAGAGGTTTAGCACTTGAAGTAAAATTTGAATAAGAAAATCATTGTTAAATTGTTTGATTGTTGAATTGTTGTTCCTATTAAATTTTTATAAAAAAGAAAGAAATAGCGCAACAACCATCCAGCAATCAAACAATCCAACAGTATAAAATTTGTTTTATGCCTTTTAAAAAAAGTAACACAAGAGTAGATGCCAATTTTGATAGCATCATCATTAGCTTAGCGTCTCCTGATGATATATTGGAGCGTTCGTATGGAGAGGTATTAAAACCGGAGACTATCAACTACCGTTCTTACAAACCAGAACGGGATGGTCTATTCTGTGAACGCATTTTTGGCCCTGTAAAGGACTACGAATGCTATTGTGGCAAGTATAAAAGAATTCGTTATAAAGGTATCGTATGTGACCGTTGTGGAGTAGAAGTGACGGAGAAAAAAGTACGTCGTGAACGTATGGGGCATATTATGTTGGTTGTTCCTGTGGTTCATATTTGGTTTTTCAAATCGCTTCCCAATAAGATAGGTTACTTGTTAGGTCTTTCTTCTAAAAAGTTAGAAACCATTATTTACTATGAAAGATACGTTGTCATTCAGCCCGGCATTAAGGAAAATGATGGCGTGAGTAAAATGGATTTGCTCACAGAAGAAGAATACTTAGAAATACTAGATACACTTCCAAAAGATAATCAATCACTCGAAGAAACTGACCCGAACAAGTTCATTGCTAAAATGGGAGCAGAATCGGTGAGAGATTTATTGTCTCGTTTGGAATTGGATAAACTTTCTTACGCACTTCGCCATCAAGCAGCCAACGAAACTTCTCAACAGCGTAAGTCAGAAGCACTAAAACGCCTTCGAGTAGTAGAAGCATTTCGTGATGGACAAACTCGTGTGGATAACCGTCCAGAATGGGCAGTGATACAGTATTTGCCTGTCATTCCACCAGAGTTGCGCCCTCTAGTTCCGCTCGATGGTGGCCGTTTTGCGAGTTCGGATTTAAATGATTTATATCGTCGTGTGATTATTCGTAATAATCGCTTAAAGCGACTTTTAGAAATCAAAGCACCAGAAGTGATTTTGAGAAATGAGAAACGAATGCTTCAAGAAGCAGTGGACTCATTATTCGATAATTCACGTAAATCAAATGCGGTAAAAGCAGAAGGTGGACGTGCTTTGAAATCTTTATCAGATATATTAAAAGGTAAGCAAGGACGTTTCCGTCAAAACCTTTTAGGTAAACGTGTGGATTATTCAGGACGTTCTGTTATCGTAGTAGGTCCAACGTTGAAAATTCACGAATGTGGTTTGCCTAAAGGAATGGCAGCAGAATTGTTTAAGCCATTTGTCATTCGTAAACTAATAGAACGAGGCATTGTAAAAACGGTTAAATCGGCTAAGAAATTAGTAGATAGAAAAGACCAAGTGATTTGGGAAATCCTTGAAAACATCTTGAAAGGACACCCTATCATGCTCAAC
>CALOED010000081.1:0-17912 GCA_942492005.1 uncultured Saprospiraceae bacterium | reverse complement strand
CAGCCGCCGTTTCAGTTACGTATTGCTCTACAACAGTAAACCTAGTTTGGCTTTCGCCTAATTTCGATGAAGGCAACAACAAAACATTCGCTGACCCAAGCCTATTGATTAAGCTCAAAGCTTTTGGCAATACTCATCTAAAAAAAGAGGATTTTAAAGTGTATATCAATGGTCAAATTCAATACCATAAATCTGGCGAAGTAGCACTCAATGGCACTACATTTAGTACAATTGTTACATTGAAAGAAGGAAAAAACAATATTCAAATAAAAGTAGGCAATAACGCCTCAAAAATACTCACGGCTCACTATTCTTCCCGAAAACCCAACCTTTACCTTTTAGCCATCGCACCCAACTTTGAAGACAACAACAATAGCCAAACCCTTGACTATACCGATGACGATGCCCAAGATTTTGCAAATGCCTTTCAATCTCAAAAAGGGAAAGGTATTTTTCAAAATGTTGTCTCCACGGCACTTATTGGCTCGAATGCAAAAGCATCAAAGGTTGAAAGTGCTATCGAGCGACTAAAAATGAAATATGAATATGGCGAAATCACAAACCGTGATGTCGTCATTGTTTTTATTTCTTCTCATGGATTTATGAGAGAAAACAAGTATTATATCAAAGGCGATGACTACGACCCTTATTCTCCAACGAGTACCTCTGTGGCTTCTCAAAAAGTCATGGAATATTTAGGCAAAAATCAACTGCAAAAAACTCCTCTTCGTAGATGCGTGTTACTCTGGAAATACCAAAGATGACCTCGAAACGCAAGCCATCAATCAAACGATTAAGGCTTTGACAAATAGCCAAATGGGCATCGCTACTTTTACCTCCAGCACGGGTTCTCAAAAATCCTACGAACACGCTTCATGGCAAAACGGGGCATTCACTTACGCCATTATTCAAGCCTTGAGCGGTAAAGCTGATTACAACTACGACCGAAAAATCACTATCAACGAACTCAATCGCTACTTACAAGCTACTGTGCCGACATTGGTACGTTCCAAGTTCAATGAACTCCAAACACCGCAGATGTTTATCAATGGATTGGATGGCGATTTGCCGATATTTGTGTATTGAGCCAACAAACACAAAACCCCTAGGAACTTTTCAAATAGAATAAAGTATAAGTAATCATTTTTGGAGTGTGCCTTAACACCTCTCTTCACATTGTATTTTTAGACTTATGTTTGTTCCAGAATTGTCCGTTTTTTATCAAAGAAGTCAAATACAAAACGAAAGATTATGAAAAAGACATTAGTACTTTTAGCAAGTATATTATTCACGATACAAGTCGTAGGACAAAAACGCTCAGACTGGCTCGTTAAGCCTTCCATTGAGGCTGATGTGATAGAATTGATTGAAAATAAAGGTTTTGTGATACAAAAAGATAAAAAATATGGCTTCATGGACTTCAAAGGAAAAGTCATTATTCCTATGATTTATGATGACATCAAAAATGTAGAACATATTGATGGATGGCTTTTGGTAAACAGTGGAGGTTTTAATGGAAAATATGGGATAATTGATATTACGGGGAAAATTATCTATCCTGTGGAATACAGTTCTATTGCGGTTCATAAGGCTGAAAAAGAGCATAAACTGGAGTCGCTGGTCTTATGGACTAAAAAGAAAGATGAAAAATACAAGTGCGCTTTTATAGATAAGCAGGGCAAAATACTAACAGAAACCTATGAAAGTATTTATGAGCCTAGTCGAGGTTCTCTTTTAAATCAGTATGGCATAACTAGAGCGAATACTCCAGGTTGGGATAGGATAACTCCTCTTGCAAAAGGATATTGGGTAACAGAAAATCCAGATGGATTGATAGAAGACAAAACAGGGCGAGTTATTTTAGAAGGAAAGGTAAATGCCTCAACTGGTTTTTTATCCCATAAAGACTTTATTGGATTTAAAAAAGAAAAAACAGGTTTAATGCACCTATCTGGAGCAGTAGTCATTCCGCCTATTTATGATAAAATAGAACTAGATAATCCTTATGCTATTGTAAGCCAAGATGGCAAAAAAGGCTGCATTGATTACCAAAATAAAACAGGTAGAATTGTCATTCCTGTAATTTACGATGATATTCGGATGAGTCGATATTGGAATGGAGAGGCGGTAATCCGTGCAGGCAATGGTTTTATTTTTGCAAAAAAAGAAAGTAAAATAGGACTAATCAGTCCAGAAGGCAAAAATTTAACGCCATTGATATACGATGAAATAAGTGATTTTATAGGGCAGCGGCAACCTAATTTTTTTAGAATAAAAAAAGATGGTAAAGTGGGAATTTTGGACAAAAGAGGAAAGGAAGTATTCCCACCGATTTATGATTATATTAACCTTGATACCGAAAATTTCATTATCGCTCAAAAAAATGGACAATATGGCGTATTGAATATCAACGGAAAAACGATTGTGCCATTTCAATATCATTTGATTAATGGGTATAAGGAAGGCATCGCACTTGTGGAAAAAGACAGAAAATGGGGCGTGATGGATAGCCTTGGAAAAATATTGATTAATTGCTCTTATGATGAATTACAACCTTATGTTAAAGGACTTATTCGAGCCAAACGAAACAACAAATGGGGCATCATAGACAAGGATAATCAAACTATTCTACCATTTAAGTATGATAAATTAGGTGATTGGAGCAATAAATTTGCAATCACACAAATAGGCAACCTGTATGGAATTATTAATGATAAAGGAGAGAAAATTACATATGATATTTATTCTTCCATTGATAATTCTTATGGCTGGCGTGATGTGGTAAAAGTCAAACAAGGCAATCAATATGGTTTAATCCATTTTCGTGGCGAAATTATCACGCCTCCTGTTTATGATAGAATTGAAAAAACAGATATAGACGGTTTATTTGAAGTAACAACAGGTGGCAAAAAAGGTCTGATAGATAAAACAGGGAAGGTTTTGATAACAGGCTATGACGATATAAGTATCTACCCTAAGCGTCAATCTTATGCTGGAGATAATTATCTGAACAGAAATGGGGAATATGTATCTAAATTTATTCGATACGATAAAGATAGCCTTGTTTTTAGTATAACTGGAAGTAACAAAGGCGGAGCGAGCATCACAGGATTAATCACTAAGCAAGGAGAGGAGATGATTCCTATTCTGTATAATAAGATTTATGATTTTTCGGAGGGTGTTGCTAAAGTTGTTAAAAATAATGGAGGAGTAGAAAGGCATGGATTTGTAAGCTATCAAGGAAAAATCATTGCGCCAGCTATTTATGAAGAGGCGAAAGATTTTAAAGAAGGTTTGGCTTGGATAAAACAAAATGGCAAATACGGTGCAATCAATCACTTAGGGAAATTGGTCATTCCATTTACTTATGATGAGGCTTTAAACTTTTATGAAGGAATAGCGGCTTGTAGAAAAGGAAGTGAAGAAAACGGAAAATGGGGCGCTATCAATCAGCAAGGCGAAGCAATTATTCCTTTTGAGTATGATGAAATGTACGAATCTGAGGAAGGGCTAATCACCGCACGACAAGGAGAAATGTATGGAGTGATTGACCATCAAAATAACATCCAAATCCCTTTTAAATACCAAGATATTTGGACAGATAAAACCTATTCATTTTTGCAAAAAGATGAAAAATGGGGCATTCTAAAAACACCTACACCGCCTCAGCCCAAAAAGAAGGACAAACCAATCGTCAAAAAAGAAGAACCCGTAGTCAATCTTACCCAAAACATCATCTGGCTATCACCGAACCCAGACGAAAGCAACAATAAGACTTATACCGAGCCAACTTTAGAAATCAAATTCAAAGCATTTGGCTTTGCAGATTTGACCAAAGAAGATTATAAAATCTACATCAATAACGAATTGCAAACCGTTTCGAGGTCTGGCGAGCTTTCTTTACAAGGCAGCACTTTTATTTGTTCCATTACCTTAAAAGAAGGTAAAAACGACATTCAAATCCACATTCGAGATAAAAAGTCAAAGGTGTTTACGGTTCAATATTCCGCCAAACGCCCCAACCTGTATATCTTGACCTTTGCGCCCAACTATGAAGAAAACACCTCAGCAGAAACGCTAAAATTTACCGCCAAAGATGCCGAAGGGTTTATCAATGCCTTCAATACCCAACAAAAAAAGGGACTGTACAACGAAATCAACATCAAGCAACTAACGGGTAAAAATGCCACCGCCGCTAATTTTAGGGTAGAATTAGAATCCATGACCAACCTTGACATCAATGAGCGAGACATTGTAATGATATTTGCATCATCGCATGGTTCGCAAGTAGGCAAGGAGTTTTCGCTCAAAGGCGATAATTTTCGTACCGATGCGCCTTCTACTACCTCTGTGCCAGCTTCTTTTATTGGCACACAGCTCTCCAAACTTCAATGCAAAAAACTCCTTTTTATAGATGCGTGCTACTCTGGTGGCTTCACAGGCGGCAAAGACGATGATGAAATACGAGCCATCAACCAAACGTTAGAAGCCCTCACCGAAGCCCAAAAATTCATGGCAACATTCACTTCGAGTAGCGACAACCAAAAATCTTACGAAAGCGACAAATGGCAACATGGCGCATTTACCAAAACATTGCTAGAAGGGCTGAATGGCAATGCCGACCAAAACAATGACCGAAAAATAACCCTCAACGAACTTAATGATTACCTCAAAAGAGAAGTACCAAAACTGGTGCGAAAAGAATACAAACAGCAACAAATCCCCAATATGCACTTGAAAGGAGTAGATGGAGATTTGCCGATATTTGTTTGGTAGCAACGTAGCACGGCTATCTGAGCCGTCATGCTAAACACAGGCATACTTCGGGAATACAGATATTTACGAGATGAATATGCAGCACATTAGTAAAATGATTACCAGAATCGTGAAAAAATAAAAAATACGTCTGGACAGCCCTGGGACTGTAACGAAAATCAAATCCCGTTATACCCTTACGAAAACCATCAAGAACTTCTAACACCAACTTATTTTTTAACCAAAATGAAGCAATTAAAAAGCAATGATTAAAACATTGGAGGCGGAAGTTCTTGATTTTTTTTTAATAAAAAATACAGCTCGGACAACCGTGGGACTGTAACGAAAATCAAAGGGACTATACCTTACAAAAAAACATCAAAGCGATACTTTATTCATTCAAAAATTAGAATCATGAAAAAAGCATTTTATTATCTTATTCTTTTAGCGTTAGTAACTTTTTCTGCTACTATCGCTATTGCTCAACCCGACCCGAATGACAATCCAGGGTTGATTTTTGAACAAGACGCTTACAATAGTCAATTGCAAGTGCCATATAATTTTGGTAGTAAATCGGATGAATTACCGCTCAAAGCCAGTGTGAAAGAATGGGCGCCTAAGGTGGGTAATCAAGGACGTATAGGTTCATGTGTCGGCTGGTCAGTAGGCTATGGTAATTTAACCATTATGTACTCCAAATTAAAAGGTTGGACGGATATCAACGAGAGAACACGAGAAGCCTTTTCAGCACTGTATATTTATAATAATATCAAGAGAGGTAACTGCAACACAGGTTCTACGCTCGAAGATGCAGGTAATTTTACTAAAAATAGTGGTGATTGCAAAAGTACTGATTTTGACTACCCAGTAGATGATTGTAATAAAAATGCAGACAATACCATTCGCACAAAAGCATTAGAGTATAAAATAAAAGGGTATTACAGCGTATTTGGTACGGATGACAGTGGTAAGAAAAAGGTCTATAAGGTCAAAAAGAATTTGTCAAAAGGCTATCCTGTCGTAATTGGTATGATGTTGCGGAAAAATTTCTTCTATCCAAATGGTCAATACTGGAAACCAAACGAAGGGAATACGCAGCCAGCCGGTGGTCATGCAATGGTAGTCGTGGGCTATGATGACCATAAACAAGCCTTTGAACTCATGAATAGCTGGGGAACTGCTTGGGGAAGTGAAGGTTATATTTGGGTGAAATATGAAGATTTTCAGCAGTATGTATTAGGTGCTTATCGCTACATCATCGACGAAGAAGTAGAACCTGAGCCACAGCCAAAACCAGACCCTATTGATCCGAAGCCAGACCCGAAACCAGTAGTTAATACGGTAAAATATCGTGGTGCTTTCCAATTCAGAGTGCCTGTATTCAATGAGGACGAAACGATTACATTCAAAGAAATCAAGCCAGTTCGAGACAATGATTATGTGTATAAATTGACTGAAAAAGATTGGGAAGTGGGAGATATGTATGACTTGATGGTCAAAGAAACCCAAAAAGGACGTGCGGTTTATGTGTTTAGTATTGATGGCGAAGGCTCGAATATTCACTGGCCTCGTAGTGCTAGATACAATTCAAAATTCAGTAGTTGGAACTTAGGCTCAGGCGAAACGCCAATTATTCCTTACAACGATGTAGAAATTGTCATTCCGGGTGTTGATGAAGATGATGAACAAAAAGTATTAACAAAGCGAATTGAAGGCGATGACAATATTTTTATTTTATATGCTTATGAAGAAATTAAAGATTTTCAACAAAGAGTAGAGAAAGTTAAAAATGCAAAGGGCGATATAAAAACACGCTTCCAAGCAGGTTTTGGCGATTTAGTAGTACCAACGGGCGATTTAGATTATTCTAAAAACAAAATGAAATTTGTTGGTACTTCATAAAGCGACAAAACAGTCGTACCGATTTTATTAACCGTAGAAGGAGAATAATCATTAATTAGCCAAGCCCTTCGATGTTTTTCAAGGTATCGAAGGGTTTATAATCTAATGCGCTAAGTAGCTGAACAGATTAAAATCGACACTTTAGATACATACTTTTCTCGCAGAGTTTCAGAGGAGCAGAGAGAAAGAGAATATATTCAAAGTATTAATTAAGTAGAATTATGAATCCTTAATTCTAATTACCCCCTTTTTTAAACGTTAAAAACGCTTTTTATCGCTCCAAAATAAGCACATTCCCATCCTGTAAAAGGTAAAGAGACATCAAATAAAATTTATTTGCCACAACTTTAAAAATAATAAAATGAAAGCGGTAAGTAGCATTTCAATATATATGACTATGAAAAATTACGCATTTTTTATTGCTATTATAATTATCTCCCTATTAGGATGCTCGCCGTTAATAGCGCAAGCCACTATGCAGCCTTCTACCGTTTGGGAAACGGAAAACAAGGCCTTTAAAGTAGATATTCAATCTACATTTGCATTGGATAAAAAAGGCACGACTCAGCTCGTAGGCTACAACGAAGCAAAACAAGTGGTGACTTTAGAAGCGGATAGCAAAGGAGGATTAAAAAAAGTCTCAACGGCTGAACTCAATGTAACATTTAAAACTACGGCATTTAGCATAATGGGCAAAGACGAAACATTGCTCGCAGGCTTGACTGGAAATGGTCAAATTACTTACGCTTCTTATAATCATCGGACAGGTAAAATCAACTGGACTAAACTACTCGACAAAAAACGCAAAGGCGAAATCAATACATTGGTTTCTACCAAAGAAGGTATCCTATTGGCAGGAAAAGAAAAAAATAAAGAAGCCGACAACACCGATGTCATGCTTGTTTTTGTCAATCATAACGGCGAAGAACAATGGTATCAAAATTTTGGTAGCCCGATTGGTAGCGAAGAGATTTTGAATGTTGTTGAAGATAAAAACGGTGGTTTTTTAATGGCAGCTTATGCCGATGATTTTAATGCAAAAGAATATTTTGCTTGGATTTTGCACCTCAAAAAAAGCGGTCACAATGACTGGGAACGTCAATTTGGTACACCTAAAAGCTCAACCATAGCCTATGCCATCACAGAAGGCGAAAATGGTAGTCCTATCTTCGCTGGCAACATCAATAACGAAATTCGAGTGACCCAACTTGATAAAAATCACGATACTTTTTGGAGTAAATACTTGGGTAAGCCAGGCTTTACTTATGAAGCGAAAGGTGTTGTTTATTCCGAAGACCATCATTGCTATGTTTATAGTAACATTTACCAAAATGGAAAATTGCAAGGCATATATATGGTCAAACTCAATGGCAAAAAGAAAATTAAACCTTCTCCAAAAGAAGAAAACAATGATGATAATAACAATATTGATAAAAAAGAAGACAATCGTAAAAAAGGTAATGATGTAATAAAACCCGACACCACCCAAAAGAAAAAAATCATAGTACCGACGAGTGGCATTCTAAAATTTGAATTGATAAGAGAAGGCGAATAGCAAAAAATGACTTTAAAAAATGGCATATAACATACTACAAATGCGGAATGGGACACAGGCGATTTATATCAATTCCTAGCAGAGCATCCTGGCAATGGACATTTGTATTTATTTTCTATAGATGGTAAACGTCAAGTTAATATTCATTACCCTCGAAAAGTAAAAGAAGACAGAGCGCAATCCAACAAAATACTCATTCCAAATGCGGACTCTGCACTTATTATAGAAGAAGAAGGTTTGGAATATTTAATGGCATTATATAGCGAAAAGCCTATTGAGAATATAGCAGAAATGCTCAATGAGATTGTTTCCAGCCCATCGCCTATAAAGCAAGCTATGTTTGACAAATTGAAACCTATGGGGTTTAACCCTGATGCTATTGCTTATGCTCAAAATGATATGAGCGTAAATTTAAGCAAAAGCAAAAGTCCACTCATTCCGATTATCATAGAATTGCCAATAGCCATTAGCGATGATAATAATAAAAAAGATGAAGATAAGAAACCAGAGACAACGCCGACTCTTCACGTTTTATCTATTGGCTTGAATGACGCAGGATATAGTGCGCCTTTGGTAGAATTTGCCGAAAAAGATGTCTTTGATTTTATGCGAACCATCAAAGAAGTTAAGACGAATGGGCGATATCAGAATCTAGCTTTAAATAGTGTCGTAGGCGATAAACTTACCTATAAAAATTTGACAGCGGCATTTGCTAACTTGAATAAAAGTATGGTTGAAAATGATGTAGCACTTATTTTTATATCTGCACCCATCAAAAAAATAGAAGGCAAATATTATATCCTTCCCGTTGATTTTGATGCCAATAATATTGATAATACATCATTGGAATACTCGAAATTGTTAAAAATTCTTGAAACAACGACACATTCCAAAGTCATTTTCCTAGACGGCAACCATTCAGAAATACTCAATAATAGCGCAGAAAATATAACCATCATCAATAGCGCACAATCTGGAGAAAGCGTTTATGAAGATGCGATATGGGAAAATAGTGCTTTTACCGTAGCTATGCTCGAAGCCTTTTCCAACTATCAAAATCTAGTAGATACAGATAAAGACAAGACTTTAAGTTTGGGTGAACTTTATTTTTATATCAAAAATCGGGTGGCAGACCTGACCAAAACTCAATACAACGACGAACAAAACCCAATATCATCCAATAATAAAATGAATACGCTTAAACTCATCGACTTATAAATTTTTGTGTTTCTATTTCTTGCAGTACAGATGAAAATCTAGTACTGCAATTTGTCAATGAACCTTTGTCTTTAAGGTGAAAAAAAAACAACGCTATACCAAACAAATACTATTTTGATTAATACAGGTTATCACTAACTTCTTTAAAATTTATTGATATGAAAAAATTGCTTTTACTTGTTTGCTTCGGATGTTGGACTTTTGCTGGATTTGGGCAAAAGGAATTGCCTCTATCGTACAGTCTTAAAGAATATACGCCTGTACCAACAAACCAGGGCAGTAACTCCAATGTGGTAGATTACGCACTTTATTATTCTTGTTTAGCTACTCAATATGCAAAGAAGCAGGAAATTAAAGATAAAGTTGTTATAAAGAATATCGCTAGAAAAATATTTGATGATATGCAGGAGTCTTCTGATAAAGGACAAAAATTCCTAGATGTGCTGGAAAAAGCGGTTCAAAAGAATGAATATTCGTATGGAGAATATACTCCATTCAAAATTAGCAGTTATAAAAAATTAGAACTTGCAGAAGATGGAAAATCTAAAATTAAGTATTTGAAAAACATTCTCTTATCTGGAAAACCAGTAATGGTTGGAATGCAGATATATAAATCATTTTTCACGGCAAAGGGAACATGGAAAGGTACTGAAAATAATGATGCTCTTAGGGGACATCATGCAATGACTATCATTGGTTATAATGATAATACACAAACATTTGAATTGATGAACTCTTGGGGAACGGATTGGGGAAATGAAGGATATATAAATGTAAAATACGATGATTTAATAAAATTAGATAATTCATATTTTACAGTGGAAGTAAAATTAAGTAAACCTACCTACAACCTCATTTGGCTCACGCCCAACCCAGACGAAACGAACAACAAAAACTACGAAAGCCAACAACTATCCATAAAACTAAAAGCCTTTTCCTCAGAAGGCAATACTAACCTACAACCCGAAGACTTCAAAATCTATATCAATGACGAATTACAATCCAAGAAATCAGGCGAAATATCACTTAGCGGTACAACTTTCGGATCAATAGTCCAACTTCAAAAAGGACAGAACGATATCAAAGTCTGCATTGAAGACAACTGCTCGAAGATACTTACTACTCACTATACTGAAACTAAACCCAACTTACACCTACTCGCTATCGGTACTAATCCGCCTGACCTGGACTATCCTCAAAAAGACGCAAAAGACTTTGTAAATGCCTTTCAAACTCAAAAAAATCTCTTTGCCAACGTATTCGTAGAACAACTACTAGGCGATGAAGTTACACGCTTGTCTGTTATGGAACAACTTCAAGTCCTCAATGACCAATACGAAAAAGGGCATATTCGCCCAAATGATGTAGTTATGCTTTTTATCTCCGCACACGGCTACATCGAAACCCAAGACGATAGCCGCTTTCGCTTACAACTCAGTGATTTCTCACTAGCATTTTACAAAACACGCTCCATTGCCTACCAAGAAATCACTGACGCACTTCAATCCATCAACTGCAAAAAAATTATCTTTATAGACGCTTGCCACAGCGGAGGTGCAAAAACCAGCCCTTCGCTCATCAATCGCTACATCGAACAACTTAACGACACTTACGCTGGCATCACGACCATTACATCCAGCTCCAGAAACCAAAGTTCTTATGAGCATCTCAATTGGAAAAATGGCGCATTTACCGAAGCCTTATTGGAAGGATTAAAAGGCAGTGCCGACGGAAAAGGCAATTCGGGTAAGCGAGATGGCGTGATTACACTCGGGGAGTTATATGCTTATATTCAAACCCAAATACCGCAACTCGTGAAGTCTATTTGCAAACCCACGCAAGAGCCGCAGATTACGAGAGATGATTTGGGAGATTTGCCTGTTTTTGTCTATTAAATTTTTTTTAAACCTGCCTGCCTGCCGAAAGGCAGGCAGGCCTGTCTGCCGAAAGGCAGGCTTCAATCCACGCTTCTGTTAATCTTTTGGCTTGTCCGAAATAAACTGTATGGTTTTAAAATATTTTTATCACAAAAGCCGCTTCCATTAACTTGGGAACGGCTTTTTTGATTCTTTTTACTAAAAAAAACAAAAAGACCTCCAAAACACATTATTCAAAAATAGATTTCACATCCATGATTAATTTGTTTTCAAAACTTACTCACTTGACCTACCTTTGCGCCCAGTGTCTGGTTCTTCAAAAAATAGAATGTGAGAATCGGGTAATTTAAATTTTAACACACCATTAAAAAAAACTAAAAAAATGAGAGTTGCAGTAGTAGGTGCTACGGGCTTAGTCGGCACTGTGATGTTGAAAGTCTTAGAGGAAAGAGCGTTTCCCATTTCGGAATTGATTCCAGTGGCTTCTGCCAAATCGGCGGGTAAAAAGCTGACCTTCAAGGGAAAAGAATATACCATCGTCACCAACGAAGAAGCCGTAAAAGCCAAACCTGATATTGCTTTGTTTTCGGCTGGTGGAAGCACTTCTACCGAATGGGCTCCCAAATATGCCGAAGCTGGAACGACGGTTATTGACAATTCTTCTGCTTGGAGAATGGACCCTTCTAAACGCCTCATAGTGCCTGAAATCAATGCAAAAGTATTAACCAAAGCCGATAAAATTATCGCTAATCCTAACTGCTCAACGATTCAACTCGTGGTAGCTCTTGCGCCATTGCACCTCAAATATGGCATTGAACGACTGGTGATTTCTACTTATCAATCCATCACAGGTACAGGCGTAAAAGCTGTCAAACAATACGAACAAGAAGCGAAAGGCGTACCTGCCGAAGAGGTAGAACGAGCTTATCCGCATCCGATTTATGGCAATGCTATTCCGCACTGCGATGTGTTTTTTGATAATGGATATACTAAAGAAGAACTCAAACTCGTCAATGAAACTCGCAAAATTTTAGATGATGATTCGTTGCGCATTACCGCTACCGCAGTACGTATTCCTACTACTGGCGGGCATTCGGAAAGTGTGAATGTTACTTTTGCAAAAGATTTTGATGTAGAAGAAATTCGCCAACTTTTGAGCGAAACGGATGGAGTAGTCGTACTTGATGATGTAAAAAATAATATTTATCCGATGCCTTTATTGTCAAATGGAAAGGATGAAGTTTTTGTTGGGCGTATTCGTAGGGATTATTCTGCGCCTAATTCGCTTAACCTTTGGGTAGTTTCAGATAATTTGAGAAAAGGTGCTGCTACGAATGCTATTCAGATAGCGGAATATTTGGTAACGAATCAATTGGTTTAGAAGAATTTGAACGGTATGGAGTATTTAAAAAGTTCCAGTTTAAACGATGCTTTATCAATAATTAGATTTTCTATCTTTGCAGCAAATTCTTATGCGGAGCTTAGTTTTTTTTTATAAAAAATAAAACAGATATAGCCTCGCTCAATAGTTTTAAAAAATAAAAAACAATATGATAAGAGATACAGCAATTCAAGATTTAATACAAGAAGAGCTTCGCCGCCAGCAAGACGGCATCGAACTCATTGCTTCTGAAAACTTTACTTCTCAAGGCGTAATGGACGCTATGGGAACTTGTTTGACCAATAAATACGCAGAAGGCTATCCTGGCAAACGTTATTACGGTGGCTGCGAAGTAGTGGATAAAGTGGAGCAATTAGCTATTGATAGAGCGAAAGAACTCTTTGGCGCAGCTTATGCCAATGTGCAACCGCACTCAGGCGCACAAGCAAATGCGGCTGTATTTTTAGCGGTATTGAAACCGGGCGACGCTATTTTAGGCTTTGATTTATCGCATGGCGGTCACTTGTCGCATGGTTCTCCAGTCAATTTTTCGGGCAAGGTGTATGAGCCGCATTTCTATGGCGTGGAGAAAGAAACGGGACGTATAGATATGGACAAAGTGGAAGCTAAAGCCTTAGAAGTACAGCCTAAATTGATTATATGTGGCGCATCGGCATATCCTCGTGATTGGGATTACAAGCGTTTTCGTGCGATAGCGGATAAAGTTGGCGCATTGCTTTTGGCAGATATTGCACACCCCGCTGGTTTGGTAGCTGCTGGATTGTTGGAAAATCCAATGGAGCATTGCCACATCGTAACGACGACAACACACAAAACCCTTCGTGGGCCTCGTGGCGGTTTGATTATGATGGGGAAGAATTTTAATAACCCGTGGGGAAAAAAGACTAAAAAAGGCAACCCTATTAAAATGTCAGCTATTTTGAATAGTGGTGTTTTTCCGGGTATGCAGGGTGGCCCGTTGGAACACGTCATTGCAGCAAAAGCGGTCGCATTTTATGAAGCATTGCAGCCAGAATTTAAAGAATATGGCAAACAAGTGATTAAAAATGCGCAAGCAATGGCGGCAGAATTTGTGAAACGTGGCTATCATTTGATTTCGGGCGGCACAGACAATCACTTGATGTTGATAGATTTGCGCTCAAAAGACGTTACGGGTAAGTTGGCGGAGCAAGCATTGGTGAAAGCCGATATTACGGTGAATAAAAATATAGTGCTTTTGATACTCAATCGCCTTTCGTGACTTCGGGGATTCGTGTGGGAACGGCGGCGATTACAACTCGTGGAATGAAAGAAGCGGATTGTGTGAAAGTAGTAGATTGGATGGACCAAATCATTACAGATGCCGAAAACGAAGCAACTATCAATAGGGTTCGCAGCGAAGTAAATGCTTACATGAAGCAGTTTCCATTGTATGAAGAACGAGTGGAAGCGGCAAGTGCTTAAAATGCAAATAGAAACCTGCCAACTAGGGTGTCCAGAATGTGGCGATTTACAAAAAAGGTTCTCTGAAGGTTTTTGTGGATTAAGATAAAAGGCTAACTACCCGACAGCCAATGTTTATTGAGAAGGTGACTTGAAGTCACAGCGATTTCTTATATGACTTCGTTCAATTACCCCTGCTTTACAAACTGGACAGGAATGGTTGAAGTTTAGGGATAGGACGCTTTCAGAGTGTCCTATCCCTAGATTTTATACGATACCAAAAAATTAGCCAAGATTCACAAAGCGGCGAAGCCGCTTTGTGAATCTTCATTATCAGTTAGTTATGTAATAGGATTTAGTTTTGTGAATAAAGTCTATTAAATTGGTATTAATTTGTATAATTCGTGGTTTAAAATTTTATTCCTACAAATAGCCTTGCGCTTGCAAATGAAAGAGTTCAGCGTATTTTCCATCTTTTTCTAAAAGCTCCTCATGGCTTCCCAACTCCAATAATCTGCCTTGTTCCAAAAATAAAATCCTATCTGCCATCCGAACCGTAGAAAAGCGGTGCGAAATCAGAACCGCAGATTTTCCTTCTATCAATTCCGCAAATCGGACAAAGACTTCGTGTTCTGCTCGTGCGTCGAGGGCAGAAGTTGGCTCATCGAGAATCAACAATTGTGCATCTCGCATATAAGCACGGGCGAGTGCTATTTTTTGCCATTCGCCACCAGAAAGCTCTACGCCAGTTGAGAATCGCTTGCCCAACACTTGGTCAAACTGATTCGGCAATCGCTCAATCACTTGGTTTGCAAGGCTCTTGTGTGCCGAAGTTTCAATCTTTGGTCGGTTCGTCACTTCATCAATCTGACCGATAGCGATGTTCTCATCTACTTTCAACTGAAAACGAACGTAATCCTGAAAAATCACGCCAATAGCGTCTCGATATTCATCCAATTTATAATCTCGAATATCCACGCCATCCAACAAAATTCGACCTTCGGAAGGTTCGTAGAGTCGGGCTAGGAGTTTGACTAAGGTGGTTTTTCCAGCACCGTTTTCGCCTACGAGTGCTAGTTTTTCGCCTACTTTCAGGTGGAATGAGATATTTTTCAAAACCCAATTTTCGCTACCTCGATATTTAAAACCTACGTTTTCAAACACAAAACCAGTTTGTATTTTTTGAGGAACGGACTGCGAAGTTGCCTTCGTTTTGATGTTGGGTTGTAGTTCAAAGAAGTCAAACAAATCTTGCAAATACAACGCACTTTCGGCAATACTCGAAAAGCGGGTCATTATCATCTGCATCATGTCTCGCATCCGCTTGAATGAGCCAGCCAAAAAGGTCAAATCTCCGAGCGAGATGTCTCCTTTTGCCGTCTGAATGATGATAAAAACATACGCTCCGTAGTATGCCGCAACGCCAACGGCAGACAATCCCGTTCCCCAAATGGCTCGTTTGATGGCCAATTTTTTGGTTAGCGATATAATACTTGTGCGCCAGTTTTTCAAAGCGTTCGGCTAAGAAACCCGACAGCCCAAAAATTTTGACCTCTTTGGCGGTTTCGTCGCTTGCGCCAATAAATCTTAAATAATCCAATTCTCTGCGCTCAGGAGTCCAACCTCTCGAAAGGGAATATGAACGCTCGTTGAAATGCGTCTCGCCCAAAAACGACGGAATCACCGCAATCAACAAAATTACAATTAGCCACGGATTGAAATAAATCAAACCACCAGCCAACAAAATAACCGTAATAATATCTTGAAACTGTGAAAGTACTTGTGTCATTAGCACGACCCTCGTCACCGTCTGACGGCGAGCTCGCTCCAATTTATCATAAAAATCAGGGTCTTCAAATTGAGATAAATCCAATCGAGCGGAATGCCGAATAAGTTCGACTGATGTTTTATTAGAAAATAAATCGCCTAATAAGCCATCCATTAGCGTAATTCCTCGATTAATAATATCCGAAAATAACGCCAATCCTAATTCAATTCCTACAATCGTCCAAAGGTAAGTCATGTCCGAATCGCCGCCTATGTTTATCAACCGAACGACTTCATCAATTATCAACTTGCCTACGTAGAGCATTGCCAACGGAATAGCTGAGCGCAATAATCTCAACGCTATGTTGGCGATAGTCATGGATTTACTGGTTTCCCAAATAAGCCCAAAAAACTTTGGAAGGTTTTTAAAAGCAGAGAACTGCTCTTTCAATGAGGTTTTCTCTTTTTTCTTTTTGCCATATCATTATTATTGGAGGAATATCCAATAAAAATACGAACTACCGAATGTGTTTTTTTCCGTCTTCACTTTTCTTTTCTAAATAATAAAACCTGTTTTTGTTATATCATATTTGGTGTTTTATCATAAGATTTAATGGTTCTCTGAAAATTACTGTGGAATGGCCTTTATCTGATATTCCAATGGATTTCAACCCATTGCTTTTCAAAAAGTTAAGACAATGGATTGAAACCCATTGGATAGTAACCACAAAAGTTTTCAAAGAACCGATTTAATTTTAAAAAGAATTAGAATGGGTAAAAAATATTCCCATATTCGTTAGATTTTTTATTTGATATTCCTTTGAAATGTATTTTTATCGTGAATAGAACAGCCAATGTCTAATTTAAGTTCTAGCACTATTTTCATTACGCTTAGCATTTTATAACTTTAGGGTGGTTTTGAAAATTTTCATAAAAAAAAATAAAATGATACTATCAACAACAGAGACTATTCCGGGTAAGGAAATAGTAGAAATATTAGGCATTGCACGAGGAAGCACGGTGCGTGCAAGAAATGTAGGAAAAGATATTTTTGCAGGCTTGAAGAGTTTGGCAGGTGGTGAAATCGAAGAATACACGCAATTGCAGGTGCATTCAAGGGAACAAGCGACTCAGCGAATGATTCAAGATGCGGAGATGATGGGCGCAGATGCTATCGTCAATATCCGATTTTCGACGGCTATGATTATGCAAACGATGTCGGAAATATTGGTATATGGTACGGCAGTGAAATTCGGTTAAGGCGTTTTAGCTGCTGGATAAAGTGAGTATCTAGCAGCTATTATCTTAATGGGTATATTCTGCACTAAATTCAATTTTATTTTTACCTAAGAGCCTTTTTATTTTGCGTCTTAAAACCATACAGACTTTTTGAACTGCAGCCCTTAATCACAACTCATCACTAACCTCAATACTCCAGGCTTCGGGCTTATCTGCAAATAGTACCTTGGTTTTTGCCCAAGTTTCTCGAAACAAATCTGAGTGACGATAAGTATTTAAATGCGCTTCACTCTCCCAATAAGAATACGTAAACATCACGTTATCAGGCTTTTTGCTCGCCAAAGCTCCAAATGAAGGCAACCATCGAAGGCTCGAATTTTATCTTTTACAATTTCAAAATTTTCTAAAAAAGTTGGAATTTCTTTCGGTTGAAAGGTCAGTTTTACGATGCGTTTAATCATAAGTACAATGATAGAATAGTGATTAAATGAAATCAATCTGAACGGTATCTTCTATATTCAAACCGAGCAAAGTGCCTGCTTTTCCCATATTTACGGCTATTTCAAGATAATTGGCAGAGTTGAATAAGCAAAAAATTTCTCCAACAGGCACGTCGCAATAATGGTTGCTGAGGCGAATAATAGGATTGTTGCGCTTGAAAAATATCGCAAATTTTCTTTTACCTCGTATCTTGTCAAACAGTTCTCGATTGACATTCACCACACAATTTTCATAATTATCAATATGAATAATCGACCCCATGACTTGATAGCGA
>CALOED010000080.1:0-3043 GCA_942492005.1 uncultured Saprospiraceae bacterium | reverse complement strand
TGTGACTATGAAGGCGCAGGTACGGTTGAGTTTTTGATTGATAATGAGTTGAATTTCTACTTCTTAGAAATGAATACCCGCTTGCAAGTAGAACACCCTATTACGGAACTTATTAGCGGCGTGGATTTGGTCAAAGAGCAAATCAAAATTGCTTCGGGCCAACCGATTTCATTTTCGCAAGATGATTTGAGTATCAAAGGCCATGCGATAGAATTGCGAGTTTATGCGGAAGACCCTTCTAATAATTTCTTGCCGAGTGTCGGAAAATTAACTACTTACCGACCACCTTCTGGCGAAGGTATTCGGATAGATGACGGTTATTATGAAGGCATGGATATTCCAATTTATTATGACCCAATGATTGCCAAATTGGTAACTTACGGCAAAGACCGCAGCGAGGCGATTGATAGAATGCTCAAGGCTATTCGAGATTTTCATATCGAAGGTGTAGAGACGACTTTGCCGTTTGGCACTTTTGTTTTGAACCATGAAGCCTTTATTAATGGCAATATTGATACGCACTTTGTCAAGAAATATTTTGATGGAGAAGCCATGCGAGTTGGGAACGAAAAAGAAGCCGAAGTAGCGGCAGCCGTGGCTTTGAAGGCTATTTTGCAACATGAAAATACATTCCAACAAACATTGACAGCAAACGAAACGCTTTGGGCAAATAGGTAAAGTGATGAGTAGGGCGTTAGCAAGCAAATACCTATTTTCTTATTCCCTAAAATTATTTTAATATTTTTGCATCTTATTTACGATGAGGTGATGAAATGAAATGAATAAATGCTTTTTTATTCATCATCATTTTCATCCAACTGCTTCATTACAGCATAGTTATTTAAAACTAAATCAACATTCAATGGATTTAAAAGAATTGGAAAGTGGTGTAAATCCCAAAACGCATTGGTATTACCAATCAAAGAAAGTTCCTTTATTTAAATATTATAAAAAACTCTACAAAGAGCAAGGCAAAAAACTCAATGTAATTGATTTTGGTTCGGGTTCGGGCTTTTTTGCTTACGAATTGTTGGAAGCATTTCCAGAAGCTATCAACAAGGTTTATTTGATAGATATTGGTTATTCGCAACAGGAAATGGACGAAACCAAAGATGCTCAAGTACAAAAGTTACATTTCATTCCAAATGGTATTGAAGATAGCGTGGTGGTGATGATGGACGTTTTGGAACACATCGAAGATGATTATGCTATTTTGGAAGATATTAAAAAAAGAGTGGGCAAAAACGCCCATTATTTCATTACTGTGCCTGCTTTTATGAGTTTATGGTCGGGCCACGATGTCTATTTGGAGCATTATCGCAGATATACTTTGCCTTCTTTGCGCAAATTATTGACTGCCAAATCTTGCAAAATAGACAACCATTACTATATTTATTGTTCGCTATTTCCGGTAGCTTGGCTCATGCGCCGCATCAATAATTTGAATAAAAAAAGTACAGAAACACCCACTACGTCCGATATGCGCCCTTTGCCTGCGCCTATCAATTCGGCACTAAAAATATTCAATACACTCGAAATGAACATTCGAAAAATCAATAAGATGTGGGGAATTACCGCAGTTTCGGAAGGTGTTTTAAAATAGAAAAACAAAAGCCAGAAGGAGCATTTTAGCTTTTCTGGCTTTTGTCAAAATACGAAACAAAAATCCATGAATGACTACAATCTCAACAGAAACGGAAGTATCGTTTGGCAACTCGTAGCTTATGCTTTTGCTATCCTCATTGCCATCTATACTTATGAGCATTTGCCTGTCAAAATGGATTTGGCACTAAAGATACTATTGAGCGACATTGCCGCTACCGTCATTATTTTCTTTTTCTCCTATGCTTTCCGAAATGCCAGTATTTACGACCCCTATTGGAGTGTTCAGCCGATTGTCATTGCTATTTTTCTAATTATAAAAGAACAAGCTGGCGTGGATGTAGTGCGTCAATTGATGGTCATTGGCTTGATTTTAGTCTGGGGCTTGCGGCTCACTTGGAATTTCGTTAGAGGCTGGGAAGGCATTATTCACGAAGATTGGCGGTATGTTCAGTTGCGCAATATTTCAGGTTTTTGGTTTCCGTTGGTATCCTTTTTTGGCATTATGCTGATGCCTACGCTTTTGGTGTATTTAGGGTGTTTGCCGCTTTTTGATGCGCTGCGCAACGGTCACGTTCCCTTTGGCATATTCGATGTACTCGCATTTTTGATAGCTGCGGCAGGTATTGCATTTCAATGGATTGCCGACGAACAATTGTTGGAATTTCGGATGAAGCGAAAAAGACCACACCGAATCCTAAATACTGGGCTTTGGAAATATTCTCGCCATCCCAATTATTTTTGGGGAGATTTTATTTTGGGTAGGAATGGGCATTTTTGGCGCAGCCTCTCATGGCGATATTGAATGGACACACGTTGCAAGGATGGCAGCTATGATAATTCTTTTCAATTTTATTAGCATTCCGATGCAAGAACGAAAAATGGTGGATAGAAAACCCGAATACCGCTAAGAATTGAAAATCAGGTCAAAGCTGTTTCCGCTTCCGCCCAAAAAGATGGATGTTTAGCAGATTTTTATCTGCCCCGATTTTTCCTACTTTTTTCATCCGTTTATTTCGTTTACGTGACCGTTTTTCGTTTTCTTCTATTTCTTGCATGAGCATTTCCAAACGTCTATCATTAGCATTAGAAAGTATTTTTTGCCTCCTTTTCCGCTTCTTTTTATCTATCAGTATTATTTTCACTTCCGTATGGATAAAATCCTCAATGGCATTCAGATATTCACGTTCGCCTTCGCTACAAAAACTAATCGCCTGCCCTCTTCGCTTTGCTTCATCCCGTTCGCCACGATGCGGTGAACGTAATTTTCCGCCTTTTCAGGCAACTCGCACTACTACAATATCCATAGAATATCAATACCCCGTGCCGTAATATCCGTAGCAATCATAATTTTGACTTTGCTGGTTCTGAAATACTGCATCATCTTCGATCGCTCTGCCTGTTCTTTATCGCTGTGAATGGTGATAGTTTCGATTTTAGC
>CALOED010000079.1:0-35408 GCA_942492005.1 uncultured Saprospiraceae bacterium | reverse complement strand
GGTATTTTTCCACCAATAAAAAAACATCTTCGTTCCAACCGATATTGAAACCCCAAAAGTGAGAAGCTTGAATGCCTTTAATGAGAATAGTATGGGTTTGTAATTCGTCATTAGAGTAATGAATGCCGCCATCATTAGCTACCCAAACATCATTTCCAATCACTTCTATATCTTGAACATCTGCGTGAATTTCACTTAATCTCTGACTATTTGAAGCACCAATAGCTGTAAAAGTCGCTCCTCCATCTGTTGATTCTGAAAGCCGAATAGTAGCAATCCACAATCTATCAGCATTATTGTGAGAAACTTCAAAGTCAAAATTGTAAAATCCTTGATGATAGCCATCACTGTAAGCCGCCACATTCCACATGGTAGCACCATTGATTGCGCCATAAGGCGCACCATCTTGACCAGCAGGATTTGTCCAGTTGTCACCCTTATCAGTGGATTTATAAACGCCAACCCAACCATTATCACCTGACTTTCCAGCTCCAATCAAGCAAACATAAACCAAATCAGCGGATGCTGGCGTTACGCCAATTTTGCCACCACCTACCGAAGCATTCGCTAAATCAGAAGGAGAGAAGTAACCATTGTCTTTGAGTGTCCAAGTTGTGCCGCCATCGTTTGAGCGGTAGAGTTCAGCACGTTTTGCAGCATCGTTTTTTTGTAATAAATAAACAATACTGGCATTGGTAGGATGAAAATCTATGTCGTAACAAGTTGTGGTAATTGGATTAGTCCAAGTTGCGCCAGCATCTGTGGATTTGAATAATCCCTTGCTTCCAACTGCGAATACAATGCTACTATTGGATGGGTCAAATTTGAACTCATAAGCACTACCATCCATATAATGGGCTTCTGCCCAAGTTGCGCCTGCGTCAATCGAGCGATAAATCCGACTATTGGACGAAACCAAAAAGATATTGGCATTGGTAGGATGAATTTTGACAGCCGTATTCCCACCAACGAAAACTTCTCCTTTATTAATCAGTGTCCAATTTAAGCCTTTGTCAATGGTTTTATAAACGCCTCCTGCTTCCGTTCCACATATCAAAAGATTGGAGTTAGAAGCCGATTGGTCAATCGAATAGACGTTTTTGTGGTTGGCTTTGGGATTGGTAGTATTTTGAGCGTAAGTAACAAATGGCCCCATAGCGTACCAATTGCTGCTTTCTGCTGCATTTTGGCGTTGGGCATATTTATTTTTCAAAATGGCATGACGTGCGTCTTCATCGTCTTTATTCGGTATTTTTATAAAGCCATTATCATCAATCAAAGCCTCTACCTGCCAACGCCAATGCTTGTAGTTTTGCGTATGAATGCTTTTGTTGAACGCATTTTTTTTAAAATAAGCTTGATAGAGTTTATCCACTTCATAGACATTGGGATTTTCTGAATACATTTTTTTTGCCCAATCGGGAGTGGTTTTGTCAATGAGTGGAATGACTTTTAAAAACTCTGATGGCTCGTAGTTTTGAGCTAAAGTCCCTGTAACACATAGCAGTGCTAAGAGGACGGTACTTATTTGTTTGTTCACAATTGTTGTTGTTCTTGTTTAGAAAAAATCAGTTTGTTCGGTAAGACAAAACATTTGGTAGATGTGTAGTATTATTGATGCAAAAGAACTGAATTTTAGTAAATTATGCAAGTATTTCTGGTTCTTTGACAATTTTTGCCAACCTGTCCAATGGTGGCTTGCCCCATTGCCCTAAATCTTCTCAAAAGCAATGGAGGGTAAGCCATCATTGGACGTATAAATCTATCTTTCTGGCAAAAATGGTCAAAGAACCGTATTTCTTTTTACAAAAAAATATTTCAGATTTTAAGTATTCAAACAAAAATTTCCATCAAATTTATAAGTACCTCTATTTTAAAAATTCACTGATTTTAGATAAATAATTATACCTTACAAATCAGTATTTTTGTAAGACTTATTCTATGCTGATTATTTCACAGAATAACAATTCAATATTTTTATAAAAAACTAATAGTCAGTAATTTATTATATTATACAAGACTATTAATATTAAACTTCAAACTATTATATTTTTAATAGAAACAGAATGAAAAAATTTGGAACTTTTGGAGGCGTTTTTACACCAACCTTGCTAACTATACTCGGCGTAATTATGTATTTGCGCCTAGGTTGGGTCGTTGGAAATGCTGGACTTTGGGGTGCTTTAGCCATTATTGTGATTTCTTACGGCATCACCATTACTACGGCACTTTCGATGTCAGCCATTACCACCAACATAAAATTAGGCGCAGGCGGTGCGTATGCCATCATTTCGCAAGCACTCGGATTAGAAGTTGGCGGCAGTTTGGGCATTCCGAGATATGTCTCACAAGGATTGGCGGTGACGATGTATATTTTTGGTTTTCGAGAAGGTTGGTTGATGATTTTTCCTGACCATCCCGCCTTTTTGGTGGATTTAATTGTGTTTGTCATTTTATACGGAATTGCGTACAAAAGTGCGGATTTGGCGATAAAAACGCAATACATCATCATGGGCATTATCTTCTTGTCCTTACTCACGATTGTCATCGCTGCCACGCAAGGTTCTATGACAATTCCAACAGAAGAAGCCCTTGTCTGGGGCGATTTTTCAGGTTTGGAAGGCAGTCCCAATCATCGTTTTTGGATTGTATTTGCTGTGTTTTTCCTCTGCTTCACGGGTATTATGGCAGGCGCAAATATGTCTGGCGAATTGGAAGATCCTCGAAAAAGTATTCCTGCTGGTACGCTGTGGGCAATAGGCATTAGCTTTGTGATTTATGTTTTATTGGCGTTTTGGATTGGTCGCTCGGCTACCGAAGATGAATTGATTAACAATTATTATATCATTATCGAAAAATCATTTTTTCCACCTTTAGTCATTGCTGGCGTATTAGGAGCTACTTTTTCATCTGCTTTGGCTTCCATTATTGGTTCTTCTCGCATTTTGTTTGCAATGGGGCAGCATCGAGTTTTGCCCAAAGGCAAATGGCTGGAATTTCAAGACAAAACAGAAGCAGCCCCGAAATGCGATGATAGTCACGGGCATTCTGATTTTCTTCACCATGCTTTTACGAGATTTGAATGCGATTGCGCCATTGGTGACTATGTTTTTCTTGATTACTTATGCGATGCTCAATGTGGTCGTGATTATCGAGCAGCAATTGGGATTGATTAGTTTTCGCCCTATGTTTGTGGTGAATCGGATTATTCCGTGGGTAGGATTGATTGGTAGTTTGTTGGCGATGTTTATCATCAATCCAACGATGAGTTTGGTTTCGTGGGCATTGATGTTTTTTGTATATAATATTCTCAGCCGCCGAAAACTGGAAACTCAGTTTGAAGATGTGCGAAGTGGATTATTTACGTCTTTTGCAGAATGGGCAGCCAAACGAACTGCCGAAGATGCCCACAAGCAAGAACGCTCTTGGAAACCTAACTTGCTCGTGCCGGCTACGGATGCGGCTACGGTTCAAGGTTCGTTTTCGATTATAAAAGACATCGCTTACCCAAAGGGTTCAGCCGTTTTGATGGGTGTGGGAGAAGATGGTTCGCTAAAAGAAAAGCAGAAATTGGAATATATTGCCAATTCATTTAAGCAAGCAGAAGTGTTCTCTTCTACCATTATTATGAAAACCGATAAATTCGCAGAAGGCGTAAATTTTGGTAATCAAGCCTTAATGGGCGCATTTTTCAGACCGAATATTGTCTTTTTGAATATGCTAGAAAAGGAAACAGCGGTTGCAGATTATCCATTGATTATCAAAGAGGCAACACGCCTAGAGTTGGGTGTGATTTTATATATGCCGCATCCTGTGGCAATGCTTGGGCAACGACAACTCGTAAACGTTTGGATAAAAAGCCGTAGCCCTGGATGGGATATTAACGACGAGAGATTTAATCCGAATTTGGCGTTGCTTACTGCTTATAAATTGCATAATAATTGGGGCGCAAAAATTCGACTGATTACCGTAATTGACGATGAAAAGGAACAAGCCGTAGCTAAAAACTTCTTAAATCAGTTGATAAATTTAGCTCGTTTGCCGATTCAAGAAACCATTGTGATGTGCGGCAATTTTCAGCAACAACTCATTGAAGCACCTCTTGCAGATTTGAATATTTTTGGAATGGAAGCCGAACCTAATTTTGAAGCATATCGAAAAATGAGCTTAGACATGAGTACTTCGTGCTTTTTTGTTCGCAATTCTGGATATGAAAATATTTTTGCTTAGAAAATAGTGCAATAGGAATCTTTCAGTGGACAGCTTCCTATTGCATCGCATTTTCTAGCTCTTTCCACGTGTCCCAAATAGTGGCTAATAATGGTTTAAAAGCCTCTTTATCTTTTTTCTCTTCCAATATTTTAAATAAATCGTGCATTTCGCCTCGTAAATTGGGATACTTATCGGTGTGTTTCTTCATCTCTTCCCAAGCTTGAATGTGTTTTCTAAACGCCGCTTCAAAAGCAATTGGACAATCCGTAAAGTCAATAGTTTTCATACCATCAACATAAGCTTGTATCGTCTCGCTCAGCGAAATAGCTTCGCAAGCATGATTGCGGATAGTCCCGAGCGAATCGTCCATCGCAATGACATGGCGAATACATTCCTTTGGTGATAAATTGGAAGTTTTTTGATGAGTCGTTTCCTTTTTGGAATCGCATGAAGTGCCTATTAAGGTTATAGTACTAAGGATTGAAAGGAATAATATTTGAAAACGTCTAACCATTTTTAGGTGGGTTTTGGGTTGGTGAAACGATGGGTGTTTTTTTCGGTTAATGTTACCCAATATAAAGGTTATTCACAGAAAAGTCAATAACCTTAAATTGTTTTAACTAAAGCTAGACGCCATCCTTTTGAAGGTAAATACTATTTCCCTGCATATAAGATTAAAGTACCTACATTAAAACCTCGTAGCTATACTTATAATGTATTGGTGAATGCACTAGCCATTATTCATAAAGCGGCGAAGCCGCTTTGTCTATCTTCATTATCAGTTAATTATGTAATAGGATTTAGTTTTGTGAATAAAGTCTGCTAAATGGAGAAATTTTTTATTTAGATAATGGGACTTCTCACAGGCATTTTTAAGGAAGACAAAGGCAGTAATTTTTCACCCTTTACATAGTTTTAAAACAACACCTTACTTCAAACCTTCTGCCGCTAATAATTCACCAATATTTAAAGTATTTCCATCCAAAAAATCAATATTCACCTCCCAATTAATAATTTTCCATTGGCTATTGGATGCAGCGACGATTACTTTTTTACTTTTTGTTAAAACCCATAATACTTGCTCACAGCCATATTCTAGTAGTTTTTCTGTTTTAGTCGTGATGTAATCCATCGAATGTTGGTTTTCTACTTCAATTTTTACATCAATCTCTATTACGGCTTTGGGTGGCACATTGACATAAAACTCATTAATTTTATTTATTGGCAATGTTTCTTTACTATAAATCGCTAAATCGAAGCTAAGGTTTGTTCCTTTTTTGATATGCCCTCCAACTTCATTGGTCAAAAAACGATACTTATCTCGACCGATTTTGAGAAATAAATAATTCATTAAAACTTCTATAACCAAAGCCTGTAATCCACTAGAGCCCATAATGTCTTCTATCTTTTTTTCATTATTCAAAACAGATTTATAGCCTTTATAATAATAAGGTATATGGTCAATCTCTTCCCGAATCAAATAACTTGGGACAGTTTGAGTTATTTTTTTGCCTTCTTCTTTTTTTACTAATGCTTCTATCATCTTTTTATATTGATGCTTTCTAAAAAATGCTCGTTGATATAATCATAACGTTTCATTCCATTGTTTGATACTTAAATATAATCATTATCCAACAAAAAAGCCACTATCAGAGCGATAAAACTCTAATAGTGACTTTTCTAATTATAAAAACTCAGTCCTACACCTCCGAACCAAACACCGAAGCGATATATTCACGATTCATACGAGCGATAACGATTAGCCAACAGCAAACGCTGTATCTCCTCTTACTATTGGAGGGTGAAACCCTAAAACTAAATCTTTATTGGTTACGCCTCTATCTAATAGCCAATCAGCTATAATTAATTCTGTTCCATCGTGGTGCAACCATACCTTTCCAGTGGCTTTTACTTCAATATGAACGATAGCTCCATATAAACGATAACTATCTTCTACCCAACTATTTCTATATAAAATATAATGCCCCTTTTTTTCGTCAATGATGATTTGATAAATATCCGAAGCGTCTTCATATCGTTCATATATGCCATGAATGACATCTTTGGCTATATCTCTATACTTATTTACTTTATCCATTTTAAAATGCTTTTAGATTTTACATCATAAACAATCAAATTAATATTATTTTTTTTCAAAACTGCTTGGCTAATCGTTTCTTGAAGCAAACCTTGATAAATATAATTTGGAACAGCAAGAAATAGTTTTCTCAAAGGGTCATGAATTTCTAATGCAATTTGATAATAGTCGAATTGACCTATTGCGTTATAAAAATCATAAACTTCAGATTTGCCAAGAAAGCTTTTAATTTCAACCGCAATAGTTTCTTTATTTCTTTTTGCTCCAATCATCTTTTCTGCCCCTAAATCAATTTCTACAGGTCTTGAGGGTTTGGGGATTCGTAAAGGATCGTGTGTAATTTCCCATCCTTCATTTATCAATGCTTGTTTGACTAAGTCATGGTATTTATCTCTTGCCATGTTTCAAATATAATTAATTTTGAGCATTTGTAGTTATACAAAAAGTCACTATTAGCGTTAAAAAACTCTAATAGTGACTTTTCTAATTATAAAAACTCAGTTCTACACCTCCGAACCAAACACCGAAGCGATATATTCACGATTCATACGAGCGATATTTTCCCAAGAGATTTTCTTTCGGGCATTCCGCTTCGCACGCACGCACATTAGAACACATACCAAAACCCTCTTCGTCCATCTGTGCTACCATTTTGTTGGCACGTTTGCTGGCTTCTACTTCGCCTTGCGGCAATAGTGCTAAATGAGACACTTTAGCAGAAGTAAACAACATGGCAGAAGCATTCGGGCAAGCCGCTACACACGCACCGCAACCGATACAAGTAGCTGCGTCCATGGCTTTAGCAGATTGCTCTTTCTCAACTGGAATAGCATTCGCATCTTGCGCCTGACCCGTATTTACAGAGATATAACCACCTGACTGAATGATTCTATCAAATGCAGAGCGATCCACTACCAAGTCTTTAATCAATGGAAAAGCATTGGCACGGAATGGCTCAACTACAATCGTTTCTCCATCCTTGTAATGACGCATGTGAACTTGACAAACCGTTGTGCCTTTCATTGGGCCGTGCGGCTGACCATTCACTACCATACTACAAGTGCCACAAATACCTTCACGACAATCGTGTTCAAAGGCAATCGGTTCTTCTTTCTTAGCTACCAGTTCTTCGTTCAATACGTCAAACATTTCTAAGAAAGACATGTGTTCGTTTACCTCTACTTTATATTCTACAAAGCCACCTTTTACTTTCGGGCTTTTTTGTCTCCAAACTTTTAAATTAATGTTCATATTAATTACGAATTACGAACCTGTCTGCCGACAGGCAGGTTAAGAATTTGCGGCTGCAACTGCCAACCGCCTACTGCTTCCAGCCTACTTATAAGACCTTGTTTTCAATTCTACATTTTCAAACACTAAATCTTCTTTATGTAAAATTGGGTCGCCATTAGGGTTATTTTCCCAAGCTGCTACGTAAGTATAGTTTTCATCATCACGAGCCGCTTCGCCTTCTGGCGTTTGAGATTCCTCTCGGAAGTGACCACCACAAGATTCATTTCTGTTGTGTGCATCTACAATCATTAACTCTCCCAACTCGAAAAAGTCAGCTACACGAGTTGCTTTTTCTAATTCTGGATTGTAATCATCTGCCGAACCAGGTATGAAAACATCTTTATAAAATTCTGCTTTCAATTCTTGCACCATCTTACGGGCCTTTGTCAAACCTTCGGCGTTGCGAGACATTCCACAATAGTCCCAAAGGATTTTACCTAAGCGACGGTGGAAACTTTCTACTGATTGACTTCCGCCAATGTTCATAAGGCTAGTCAAACGCTCTTTGGTTTCTTTTTCGGCTTGCTTAAATGCTGCGCCATCCGTTGTGAAACGAGGGGTACGAATTTCGCCAGATAAGAATTCGCCAATTGTATAAGGCAACACGAAGTAACCATCTGCCAAACCTTGCATCAATGCCGAAGCACCTAAGCGGTTGGCTCCGTGGTCAGAGAAATTCGCCTCTCCAATGACAAACAATCCCGGAACGTTTGATTCCAAATTATAATCTACCCACAGTCCACCCATTGTATAATGGATAGCTGGATAAATCATCATTGGTGTTTTATATGGGTTTGCGCCCGCAATTTTATCATAGATTTGGAACAAGTTGCCGTAACGCTCACGAATAGTATCTTCGCCATAATGCGCAATGGCATCTTTAAAATCTAAATACACTGCCAAACCTGTTGGCGCAACGCCACGACCTTCATCGCAAACGTATTTGGCGGCACGAGAAGCTACGTCACGAGGCACTAAGTTACCAAACGCTGGATAGATGCGCTCTAAATAGTAATCTCTATCTTTTTCGGCAATGTCTTCCGCCGTTTTCTTTCCTTGCTGGATAGCTTTTGCGTCTTCCACTGATTTTGGCACCCAAACACGCCCGTCATTACGCAAGGATTCTGACATCAAAGTCAATTTTGACTGATAGTCGCCAGATACAGGAATACAAGTCGGGTGAATTTGATTGAAACAAGGATTGGCAAAGAATGCGCCTTTTTTGTGCGCTCGCCAAGCTGCGGTTACGTTACAGTTCATCGCATTGGTAGAAAGGTAGTAAACGTTTCCGTAGCCACCCGTTCCCAACACTACTGCGTGTGCAGCGTGACTTTCGATTTCGCCCGTCAATAGGTTACGAGTGACAATACCACGAGCTTTGCCATCTACTTTTACTAAGTCGAGCATTTCGTGGCGGTTGTACATTTTTACATTGCCCAAAGCAATTTGGCGAGATAAAGCACTATAAGCACCTAGCAATAATTGCTGCCCCGTCTGACCTCTTGCATAAAATGTACGAGATACCTGAACGCCACCGAATGAACGGTTGGCTAATAATCCACCGTATTCACGAGCTAAAGGAACGCCCTGCGCTACGGCTTGGTCGATGATATTGCGACTCACTTCTGCCAAACGGTGAACGTTGGCTTCACGAGAGCGGTAATCGCCACCTTTGATAGTATCGTAGAATAAACGGTAAACGCTATCACCGTCGTTTTGATAATTTTTAGCGGCATTGATACCGCCTTGAGCCGCAATTGAGTGCGCTCTACGAGGGCTGTCATGGAAGGTAAATGCTTTTACATTATAGCCCAATTCGCCGAGAGTAGCCGCAGCAGAAGCACCAGCCAGGCCAGTTCCCACTACGATGATGTCAATTCGGCGTTTATTATTCGGTGCGACCAAGTTCATGGTAGAGCGATAATTCGTCCACTTTTCGCCTAAAGCACCTTCTGGAATTTTTGCGTCGAAACTCATTATATATTAATTGTTTGATTGTTAAATTGTTAAATTGTTGCTTTTATATTTTAGAGCAATTACAATCCTTCAATTACATTGCTTTTATGTAAAAATAAATAGGCATAGCTGCGAATAATAATGGAATTAAAATTCCGAAAACGCCGATGCTTAAAAATTTCAAAAGTGAAGCATATTTCTGGTGATTCAATCCTAATGATTGGAATGCACTATGAAAACCATGAATCAAGTGATAAGCCAATGCCACCATTGAAATAATGTATAAGCCCACAATCCATTCTTGCTCAAATGCCGTAGATACTACTTTGTACAAATCTGGAACTAAGTGACCATCAATATCCATTTTCGGAGTTTCCCCGTAGTGCATTCTGTACCAAAAGTTTTCTAAATGCACGACAATGAATACGAAAATGACAGTTCCTAAAAACGCCATATTTCTCGATGCCCAAGTAGATGCTTTTGTATTAGTGACTTTATATCCTACTTTTCGGGCTGCTCTATTTTTTAAATAAAGCAAAATACCTTGAATAGCGTGTAGTAAAATCGCTAATTTAGTTCCCCAAGCTACAATAGAGATAAGCGGATTATGCGTCATAAAGTAAGCATAACTATTAAATGCTTTACCGTCATCGCCTAAAAATAATTGCAAATTACCTGCAACGTGAATGACTAAATACAAGCATAGAAAAAGTCCAGTCAAACTCATGACTAGCTTTCGACCAATAGATGATGTTAAAAAATTAACAAGCCAATTCATATCAGAGTGTTATTATTTGTGAATTGATATAATTTTAGAAAAATTACTAGGTTTTTACAAATGTATTACATAACAACTTAAATTCAAAAGTGTCCGAGAATCCTAAAGACCGATTGGTTTATTTAGAATCTTTCTAATTGAATGTGTTTGTAATTTCCATTTGAGTATTACCCCAAACATACTTAAAGATTTGCTTATATCGCAAATTTTTGTCCGTAAAGCTACTTTTTTTCATTCAAATCCAAATATATATAAACTAACTTGTAATATTAATGTCCGTATTATCTAAGAGTTTAGATAGTATTCTTTTTTTTTAAACATTAGACTTTATTCTAAAAAATGGTAAGGCAAAAAATACAGCTTACTGATTTTGAGTAATTTTGTTTGCGCTGCACACAAAACTGAATACTGTCTATTATAAAACACAAACTATGAAGGTTAAATTTTTACTTACCACTTTTTCAATCTTAGCCATGGCTACGCTATTTATGAGTAATTCGGGCGGCCGTGCAAGTTCGGGCGGTGGCGACAATACAGGCGCACCTCCGTCGGGTGCTTTTTGCCAACAATGTCATGCTTCTGGCGCATTTAATCCGAGCGTTGCCATTGAAGTATTTGAAGCAGGAACAACTACAGCTATCACCGAATATGTAGCAGGTACTACTTATGATGTAAAAATCACGGTTACAGCAGGTAATGGTTCTCCAGTAGGATATGGCCAGCAAACAACCGTTTTGGATGCAAACGATGCTGCTATTACGGGTTGGACTTCTCCGGGTAGCGGTTCGCAAATCACTGACCTAAGTGGCAGACAATTTTTTGAACACAGTGGTATAAGCTCTACTGGAGAATTTACAGCAAGTTGGACAGCTCCAGCCGCTGGTACAGGAGCAGTTACATTTTATACAGGCGCAAATGCTGTTGATGGCGCAGGTAGCACAGCTGGTGATGGTGCAACCAAATCTTCATTGGCTCTTACGGAGGGTTTTGCAGCCAACAGTTCTAATTTAAACAAGTTGGGCGTAAACATGAAGGTTTATCCTAATCCTGTTGAAGATGTTTTGAATCTTGAAACGATTGGTAATAGCAATGGTGAGCATACTTTAACTATTACGAATGCTGCTGGTCAGACGGTTCGTCAAATCACTACTGACATTCAATTAGGAATGGATTTGACTACTATGAATGTAGCGGATTTGGCTACGGGATTGTACCGAGTGACTTTGGCGCAAGATGGTAAAGTAGCGACTGTTTCTATTTTGAAAAAGTAATTTTTTGCTTTTCTAAAATAAAAAAAGCCTAAGAAAATCTTTATGATTTCCTTAGGCTTTTTTTTATGAGTAAAATCACTCTTTCATTCGTTAATGAGGAGTCTATCAGAAGCGTTGATACGACTTTGAAACCAACCTTAAACTCCTTAACAAGCGATTTAAAAAGCTCCATTGCCCCTTCTAAGTAGTTTGCCCTAAATATTTGGACTAGCAATTTCTTATATGACTTCGTTCAATTACCCTATGCTTTACAAACTGGACAGGAATGGTTGAAGTTTAGGGATCCGATGCTTTCAATCCCTAAATTTTCGACTTTATAATCAAACTCTATCGGATGTGGCAATTGATATAAATTTTTCCATATAAGAAACTACTGTATTTGGACAATAAAATGTTATAAACATTTGAATACGAAACACTTGCATTCCTAATTCCTAATTCTTAATTCTACTTAGCACACCTTGCTTTAATAAATTGGTCCTCTGACTCTAGTAGTAACATATTCTGCCTTTAGAGCCAAAGCCATATATTAGATAGAGTGATAAATATTAAAAACTTGAAAGATTTGAACTGACATTAACACACTTAACACACAACCTCTAATTAAAACTCAAGTCAACCAAAATAGATTTAGTCACCAATAAAGAAAAAAAATAGATTTAGCACTTGCATCTTAACAAAACATGCTATATATTTGGAGTAACAAATCTAGACGAGCATTCATTGATTTTTTTCATAACTAAACACAACCGATTATGAACCAAATTAAACTAAAACATTACAAAAGTAGCTGTAATCATTCTCCATAGCTATTCTTATCCATCTTATCCATCTTATCCATCTTATCCATCTTATCCATCTTATCCATCTTATCCATCTTATCCATCTTCGGGCAAGACTGATATAGTATTGATTAACATGGAGATTATTTAGATATTAAAACGGAATGTAATCGATTTATTTCAATATGAAAAAAGATTACAAACACTAGAGGTATGTCTCACTACACCTCAAAGTGTTTGCAATCAGATTTGTTAACTATTTTAAAAATATTTAAAAATTATGAAAAAAGCAAATTTATTATGCGTGATTGCTTTAATGATGCTATTTCAGGCAGCACAAGCCCAAGTTTTGACAGGCTCTAGATTGAATTTGGCAAATACCTATCCAGACCCGAAAAGTTCAGGTACACTGAGCAGTAATTGGAGTTTACAGTTTGTGAACTCCAATCAGTTGGCATTTACGAATACAGGTATTCAAAAATTTAGAATAACTGGAGGATTTGTCTATTCAGAAGTACCTTTTGTAGCTAACCTCGGTATTACTTCTCCTTCCTCTATCCAAAGCAATACCTATTTGATAGCTGACCAAAGGGTAGGTATTGGCACTTCTACACCACTAGAAGCACTAGATATTCGTATAGGTGTAGCTAAATCTGCTGGCTTTATAGTAGATGGCAGTTCTACGCAGACCAGCGATTGGGGTGGTGTATGGTATGGGTTATCTTCTGGGACAAATGCCCCTATTTTGGATGATTATACCCAAATCAAACCTGTGGTACTTCAAGGTTATGGTGGTCTTGCATTTCGTACAGCCTCAGGAAAACTCACGATGGATAGAGATGGAATTGTAACTATCGGATTGGATGATGCTAAAATCGCTTCTATTGCTGCCAATACTGATAATACGCATGAATATACTTTGTATATAGCCAAAGGTATTCGCTCGGAGCGTTCAAGAGTAGATTTGAAAACCGACTGGCCCGACTTCGTATTTGAAAAAGATTATAACTTAACACCACTTGGTGAATTAGAAACTTTTATTCAAAAAAATCATCACTTACCCAATATTCCCAATGCAGCTACGGTACAAGCCGAAGGCATCGACTTAGGCGACATGGATGCGAAGCTGCTTCAAAAAGTAGAGGAATTGACGCTTTATGTCATTGAATTGAAGAAGGAGATTGAAGCATTGAAAGTTGAGAAGGAATAATTTGATTGTTTAACCTTTTAAAAAAATTTTAAGTGATGAGAATTAAATTTAAAGATTATTTAATCTTCTTATTGTTTGTCTTGATAAGTACCTCCATGCCTTTAGAGGCACAAAACTTATTAAGTAATTATAGTTTCGAACAAGGAAGAAATACCCTAAACATCCAACCAAATGAGCGTGTTGATTTTAGACATAGTGCTATTTGGAAAGGTGGAGAGTACTGTGACATTATAAATCATTGCATAGGAAGTGGCAGCCTTCAGTGCGACGATCTAGGAATTTTGGCGAACTCAATGCCTGCGTTTCAAGCAGGGCCTCATGCTTCGCATTGGTTCAAAGATGACCGATATATTTTAGAGGAAACTATTAATGGACAGTATTCTAAAATAGATGCTTCTGATGGAGGTAGTTTTGCAGGAGTCCAGCGTGGTACACTTATTCAACAAGAATTAAATGATAGAATTCGTTATGATAAGTCCTATAGACTTACTTTTAAAATAAGGTTACCAGCTAATTATGTTAGAGCGGTAAATGTAATAGAAGAAAATAATAATGGATGTAGAGTCACTACAGATTTAACGCATCCTATTTATAGTCCACCTTACGATTGGACAGGGGCTAAAGTTAATATTTATTTGGCTTCGGATGATTTAGAATATGATAATAATTATAATGGAGGTTGCCAAAATCCAGGTTATGATGATTATATCAAGGTAGGTGGAGCAAATTACCATTATAAGGCAGCTAGTATAGATATTGATATTTCTAGTTACCCTGTAGGTGAATGGCACGAGGTCGAAATGTTCTTAACAACAGATGCATTAACTAGTTTAGGAATGGCAAATGGTGCTCAAACTAGTGCAACTGATAAAGAACTACCTTATGATTGGATTGCAATTGATTTTGACCATCCTGCTTTACGAACGATTAATCCAAATTCAAACTATTCCAGTTGTAATTTTCCTATGCTTTTGATTGATGAAATAGTTCTAGAGGAATCAGAGTGTTGGGAGTGTTCAAATTGTAGCACCAAGGATAAGTGTCTGTATCCTCAGATCAATAGTAATTTCGATGATGGCTTCTTTAATTGTCTAAGATTTGAAAAATTGCATAATGCTACAAGTTTTTTTGTAGAGATTTATAATGAAGTTGGTGTAAGAATGGACTCTTTCTCGGTATTTACACCTCCTAAAACATATTATTATGACCATATAGGCTTTGGAAATCAACCACTTAGAACAGGGGCATATTATATTTTACTAAAAGTTAGGAATGATTGTCAAGTAACATATACTGCTAAGAGAGTTCTTTTAACTGAAGGGCAAGCTTATAATAGTTGCAATACTAGTTTAACACCAAACATACCTAATCTTCGAGTTAAAGGAATCTGTTGTGATGAAGATTTAGTAATTAAAAATCAAATATTAGATGAAAATATATTTTATAGAGCTAGGAGTATTAAAGTAGGTCCACGAGTTACTATAAAGTCAGGAACAGAAATAACTTTTCGAGCTGCAAAATATATTTCATACTCACCAGACTTTACTATCGAAAATGATGTAAATGATCCTGTGAAAGTTCACGCCTATATTCAACAGTGTACACATGAAGAAATTACTGAAATAGATTTATTAACTAAACCAAACGAATCGGATATAGCAAGCAATCGGATGGAAAGCAAAAAATCCCAAAAGATTAATACTAAATGTAAGTTTGATGTTTATCCTAACCCTAACACTGGTCAATTTAACATAGAAATTGATAAGCCTTCTAAGGAAACAGCTTATTTTGAAGTATTAAATGCCCAAGGACAAATCATTTATCAGAAAGTTGCCTCATCAGATAATGTTCTAATTGACTTAAAAGAAGTTGCTTCGGGTTTATATATAGTTAGAGTTAGAATTGGTAGCCAATGGCTCAATTCTAAAAAGTTAATCATACACTAATACATTATAGTACCAACTCAGCATTTGACCTCTGAATTGGTACTATTAAACTAATTATCATGAAATATAGTCTCTCTTTATTAAGTATTATTTTTCTAGTATTGTGTTTCAATAAAACGAAAGCTCAAAACAATATATCATTAGAATTAAGTTATGCCAAGGCAGCTCGTTCCTTTTCCTGGAATCGTTTTAATACGCTCAATGCTAATTCTAATGATATTGGTATTTTAATAAACATACCGCTAGATAAAAAAGGGCATCATTCAATTACTACGGGTTATGTATTGAATATGTTCTCATTTAGTGATAGTTTTACAGTATATGATGAACCTAATACTCAGATAATTTATACTAAAGTTTCTTTCAATTACCTACACTCTGTTGTTCCGTTATATTATTATTTTAGTTTAAAAGGAATTTATATTCAAGGAGGAATGAATAGACGAATATTTAATACTTCATGGCTATACTATGGAGATAGATTAGTAGGAAGAGACATTATAGAAAGTCTTTCATTTTGGGAATATCATCTTGGATTAGGTTATAAATATGAATTTACTAACCTTGGTGTAAGAGTAGGTCTGTCTGCCGAGACCAATACCGAGCGAACCTATTACGACTATGGTATAGACTTAAGTATCTATTATGTATTCAACAAAAAAAAATAATATGAAATATACGTTTATTGCCCTATTTATTTTCTTATTTATTAACTTTTCAGTTAATGCACAGAAAGGTTCAAAACCTATTCAATTAATAGGATTAAAGTGTGATTATGGTTTAAACTTTAAAAATGGTAGATGGATTGGTTCTACCTATGGAATTGATTTAAACTATAATCGAAGTTTTAAAAATGAGAAACACTATTGGGTTACAGGACTAGGAGTACAACTCTCTATACTTCCTAGTCAAGTTGAAGTAGATACTTTTCAATGGGGAGGAAATACGCCCCAACTTCATGACCATGGATTGTACTTTTCTGTTCCAACACAATATATGTATAAACCTATATCTTGGTTGTATATAAAAACAGGGTTTAATCATCATTTTACTTTTAGAAATACTACAATAGATACTAGTCCAGGAATAGATTATCGTGAAAAAGGCATTCCTAGTTATCGTAGGTATATCTTAGACGCTCATGCTGGCATAGGCAGTGAAATCTCTATCAAAAGATTTAAAATTCGATTTGAAGCTTATTTAAACTATCCCTTTTTAACTGATGAATATTTAGAAAAAGGCGTTAGTATGGGGTTTTTCTATCAGTTTGCTCGTAAGAATAGATGATTTTAGTCTTTAAAATTAAACTTAGGAAATTCATTAAAATAATCTAATGACTAAAGCATGTATTTCTTACCAATCATCAATTATGAAACATATAATTACTTTATTTTTACTGCTTTCTACCACATTGTTATTTTCACAAAACAACCGAAAATCATCTTTCGGAATCAGCGACCAAAGGTCAATAATCAAAGGAGATGATATTGGAAACATCACTAAAAATCGACCTAGAAGCATATTGTTAAAATATAATAAACCTATTAAATCAAATAGTGAATTACAATTTCGATTAGGTTTTACAGTAAAATCTTTTTTGAGTGATTTTGAAGATTCAACATTACTCATCGGACAAGATTATTCAGTTCAAGCTACTGATAACATCTCATTTTTAACATTGTCTCTAATATATACTTATCAACCAATTAAGTATGCTTATATGCAAGTTGGTATTAATAATCAAATAATGGTAGGTTATGGATTTAATGAACTTCAAAACCTTAATGGCAATGAAAGAATGAGGAGTTACCGTCCCAACAAACAATATTCCTTAGAATTATACTCCAGTGCTGGCATTCAAATACCTATTTGGCGATTTCTCCTTAGAGGAGGTGTATTTACAGAAATAGCTATTAATCATTCATACTGGAATTATGGATTAGAGCTAGGTGCTTTTTATAAATTTTAAAATCAATAATCATGAAACAAATTATATTCATATTTACGATACTTTATTTTTCAGTCAATACTTTTGCGCAAGAGAATTATTTATCAATTCATATAATACCTGGTCAAACAAACAGTTTACTAACATCTGAAAACAAAAGTGTAGCCACTTTACTAGAAGAATTAGAAAGTCCTGTTTTAAGTTTAAATTACGAATTAAGTTTCAAACAAAAGCGAAAGTTACTATTCTATAGTTTATCCATTAATAGAATTAGCTACGGGTATCAAGTATCAAAAAGAAAACTAATTCCTTCTGCTGGTTCTGAAATTGATTATACGCATTACTCTACCCTAACTTTAGTTAATCATTGGGGAATTAATGCTTCTTTAGGAGGTTATTTTAAAAAAAATAAAAACGTGGAGTTTGGTTATTCTTTGGGACTTGGCTTCTCTTACCCTTCTAGTATTAAGAAGGGATTTATTTTATCGGCTTAAAATTGGGCGTACTTATTCAAATTTAAAATCAATCAATACAAGGCATAAAATTTAATGCTATGAATAAACAAATCATAACCTTTATTATTGCGGTATTATTTCTAAATCAAGGCTGCCAACCCGACTGCCAAGATATATTATTTGATACTATACCAGCGGTAATTTTTCGATTTGAGATAGTAGATAAAAATACTGGCGATAATTTAATCAGCGATAGCCAAACTTTAACACTCGATTCTTTAACGCTTTCGGTGTTTTCAGATTCTAGTGAAGTCAAGCAACTGGAATACGTTCAACTTGATACTCTAGAGGGTGGTGGTGTGTATGTTGCTGCTAATTTACTATTCAATCAAGCCTTCGACCTCATGCGCCATGATTACTTAATCATTGATTATGGAGCAGATTATAGTGCTGATACTTTATCCTTTGACTATTGGAATGCCGCCCCTGAATGCGGTGCTTCAGAAATAGACTTTACAATCACCTTAAATGATAATATTCTATGCGATAGATGCTATCAACAATTAATCACCATCGAAAAATAAACCTTATGAAATACATCTATACAGCATTATTTAGCCTATTGCTTCATCATTATTTAGTGGCTCAAAGCTCTCTTGAATTGAGCATATTGCCTAGCGTTTCTTATTTTAATCCTTCATCGGATATATTGTCGCAAAGTGAATTGAATAATTTATATTTTTCGGAAGATTATCGTTATGTGTTGAATGGAGGATTGTATTTTAATACGAAGATTTATCGTTCCTTTTTTGGTAAGATAGGCATTGGGCGCAGTACTTTTGGTTATCAATTCGATAATCAAAATGAGAATGAAGGCACTTTTATAGAAAAACAACGCTATGCCTTTACGCATTTATCTCTTGGTGTTGGTTATTCGCTTCCCGTAAAGCGGCACTCAGCGAGTGCCTGGCTAGGCATAGCCCCGAGTTATTTGAATATCAGCGAGAAAATAATTGAAGTTAGAGAAAATCAAAACTTAATACGGTCTTCCCAAACTTTAAACAACACCGATGATTTTAATTCATGGCATTGGATGCTTAGAAGCGGATTAAATTTTGATTTCAACATTGCACCTCGATTTGGTGTAAAAATTGGCGTGGAAGGCAATTATATGATAACGCCTATTCGAGAATCTGTTTTTTATCGAAAGTATTATTATAATTTGGGAGGGAAACTTGGCATATTGTTTAAATTATAAAAGCAATATAATACGCTTTTAAAAAATTAATGTCGTATTGATACTAGGCAATTTAGCTATTACCCAAAAAAGGACATCATAAGTGCCTCACATCCTTAATATTCTCGTCCCTATTGTAGGGTTTACCTTGAAAATAGTTTTTTTAGAACGAAAAAGGATTATGAGTACATAAAACTTAAAGTTCCTTTCAAAAAGCCTTATAAAACTAAAAATAATCCGAAGCCTCAATTAACGCTAGAACAAAAAAAACTACAATAAAGACCTTAGTAAAACTAGAGTAATTGTGGAAAGTGCTATTGGTGGTATCAAACACTATAATATATTAGTTCAAAAATTTAGAACTAAAAGCGACCATTTACGAGACAAAGCTATATTTATTGCTACTGGTTTATGGAATTTCAAAAAAAGGATTTTCTTTTGATTAAAGAGTAACAAGTCTAATGAAAGTCCTAAGAGAATTTTTATGATTCTCTTAAGATTTTTTTATGAGTAAAATCATTCTTTCATTCGTTGATATTAGACTTTATTCACAAAACTAAATCCTATTACATAACTAACTGATAATGAAGATAGACAAAGCGGCTTCGCCGCTTTGTGAATAATGGCTATTACTGACTTTTGAATTTTCAACATACAAACTTATGCGAATGAAAAATTTAAGTATTCGATTATTGATTTTAAGCATATTGGTGATTGTTCCTCAATTCTCACAAGGTAAAATGGTAAAAAATGAGCTTACTTTACCTCATTCCAAACTTGATTTGGAAACTAAGCCATCTCAAAAATTGACTTTCAAGCAGAAATTAGTAAAGAAATGGGTAGAACGGAAAATCAAAAAACAAACTAAAGAGGGTAAACTCTCAGCAGGTCTAAAATCTTTGATTTGGGGTAGCCTTGCTTGCTTGAGCTTTTTCTTATTTGGTTCGCTCTATGGTTCTATTATTATGGTTTTTACACTTTTGGCAGGTTTGAATGCCGTTCGGTTGGGTATTAAAGCTGTAAAAAATGACGACGATAAAAAGTTAGCTATTTTTGGATTAATACTTGGCTCTGTGTCTGCTTTGACGGTTTTAGCCGTTGGTTTGTTTTATTTGAGTGTTTATTTTGCGTTTTAACCTCATTCAATTTAAAGGATTTGGCTTATTTATTTTAACCGTGAAATGCGATGACAACATTCCACGGTTATTCCATTACTTCGGCGAATAAACTCGCTTTGCATTTTCATAATCTCCGCCTTATCAAAAGTCATTGGCTTTAGTTGTTGTTTCACAAAAAGCGGCATTTGGTCGGTGTAATGTGGGCTATCAGCTTTTGCAGAAGCTCCAAAAGCATTCACCGATTCTATTTTAATGCCCTCTTTTGTAAACTGAACCATTTGAATATACGAATCGCCAGCTATTACTCTAGCCGTCCCGTCTTTTTGTGGTTTTGCGTAAATAGCCGCTAAAACATCGGGCGCACCGCTCATGGGCAAATTCACCTCGCCACGAGTATGTCTTTGATATTCGCCTAATGCCACAGTTACTCTTCCAAAATGGCGTTTAAGATACTTTTGAGTATATTCCAACGCCTTTACAAATTCCGATTCTTCTATTATATTTTTGTCCTTTCCTCGATTTTCTTTGTCAATTTTTTTATTCAAATAACCCAATGCTATTACAAAAATCGTTGCTCCAGGGTTGGCAATATCTGTTTCTCCATTCCAACCTTTTAGTATTTTAATTGGCGTAGTGATGTGTTTGTGCTTCATTTCATCTAACTGAAACATCATTTCAATATTACTCATCGAAAACGAATACGAAGGCAAGCGCATCCACGATTGGTCGAACTTAATTCGCTTAAAATCTTCGTAAGAAACTTTATCATACTGACTCAATAAATGCTGAAATCTTATCGCTCGATTATTGTCGTGCATAAAGTAGCCCATCGTCCGATTGATGCGATTGGAATCCAAATTTTCGTCGGGCGCAGTGGCATTAAAAGGCGTATTATTCGTATTAAAAACATAGCCGCTTTTAGGATTTAAAACATAAGCCAAGCTATCGACTGGGTAAAATTTTTCATCCCAAAGCGTTGCTGAAGTATTGCCTAGCAAAACTTTCAACCAATCATATTCTGGGTTTCTATATGGAAAATTTCCATTCCCGATGTAGAAAATATTATCCTCCTTGTCTGCATACACGATATTGGTGCAGCCAATGCCTTGAATGTCCAACGCCTTTCTAAACTCCTGATAGTTTTGGGCTTTGTTCATTCTATACCATTGTTCGGCAGCTTTTACCGTAGTCATATTTCCCGGAAACCGCACCGAATAAAAACCGTCTTTATTCTTAAAAGTCAATCCATATTTGCTTTTATAAATGGTACGTTTGTATGGAAATTTGATAAATCCAAACTTCACTTTTGTCCTAAAAACTCGTTTTTCGAGCGTTTCCCATTTGCCATCAAATTTATATTGTAGTTTTTCATCGGGATTCATTTCCAACTTATACACATCACAAAAATCTGGCGCATTCACGGTGTGCGTCCAACCCAAATTGGGCGTGCTGCCCACAAACAAAGTCACGCCTCCAGGAAAGTTTGCGCCAATCATTTTCCAACCTTCATCACTCTCAATGTGGGCTTCGTACCACGCAAAAGGCCCTTCGAGCGGCTGATGCGAATTGACAGCGAGATAAGTATTTCCGTCTTTCGATTTTTTGCTACTGATGGCAATTCCGTTTGAGCCTTTTGGCAATTCATCTCGCTTGATGTTGCGGCTAAAAACCTTAGCTATTGAGTTTTGAACGCCCGACAAAAGCGTTAAATTCAATACATAGCCTTGCAAAACGTCTTTGGTCGTCACTGGAAAAACTCCTTTTAGCAATACTTCATCTGGATGATTTTCAGCGTAAGCATTTACGCCAGCCACATAACCTTCTAATACTTTTTTGAAATCGGGCGCAATTTTATCATAATCTCGCTCCACCAAAGCCCTTGTTTCCAAAGCGTAAGAAAAGAAATCAAACAACGCTCCATCAGCCCCTTTTACTTCTGCCAACCGCCCACGAGCCGTTAGCAAATGTTCTTGCATCGAAACAAAATCATCTTCCGAAGTTGCCCACGCCAGGCCATAAGCCGCTTCTGCGTCCGTTTTGGAATAGATGTGCGGCACGCCCCATTGATCTCTTACTATGGTAATATTATTCGGATTGACTTGTGCAAAATTGAAAAACGATAAACTTAGCAGAAAGCAAATAAAGGTGATTTTGAATGACATTGGTTTTATTTTTTTGTATAAAAATGATGGCTGCGCTGGCATCATTAAAACTCAAAATGCCCATCTACTTGCCAGCCTATCTCCTTTCGGTGTTTGAATAAAATGATGTTCTTCACTTCAAAGGTAGCTTGATAGTTTTGATTAGAAAAATAAGCCCATGCTGCTGCGAATTGTTCATCGTTCGTGTAGCGATAAGAAATAGTCGTGTGAGGATGAAAGGTATCTCGTTTGGTTCGCTGGTTAAATTCCAATGCCGTTTTTAATGTTTCTAATAAAGCATTTCTCAACTCCAATAACGCTTCGGAAGGCCGCACATCCACAAATACTACCCGTGGCTCAAAGCAATTGAAATTACTGTAATGCAGGTCGAAAATGTTTTGTTTTTTTGAAAAATCAGACAAGACCGTTTTTACTCTTTCAATATCCTCTACTGCCCAATGAAAAGGCGGAACTAAGGTAATGTGTGCTGGCGAACGCAAGGCATGATAACTTCCAAAATGGTCGCCTGCATAGGTTTTGAAGGCTTTTATTTCGCTGGCAATTGGCTCTGGCGGCACTATGGCGATGTAGTAAAGTGTTTTCATATTTTTTAAAAAAATTGGCAATGGCTTGAGTTGGTCAATCATTTACAAAAAATGGAGTATCAATTCGCTTGACACTCCATTTTTTAGAATTATTATGTTTATCCTAAATCTTAATACGCCTTAATCCAATCCACTTCTATTTTGAATTTTCCAGCTTGCTTATCCGATATGACTACCCCCATTAGTTTTATTTCCGACATTTTCAGATGGTCTTTGCTGTAAGTGCTGCCAAACGCTGGCGAAAAATCTTCTAAGTTGAGCGTCACTTCTTGCCAGGTATCTTTTTTGGTTTTGAATTGCGCCTGAAATCCTGGGTCTGCGATAAAATTGCTACTCGAAATATTGAAATGATAGAACTTACCGTCTCCCTTGATGCGCAACTTGAATTTTTTAACCCCTTCTAAGTTCATTACATCCGTCTTACTTCTGATAGAAGCAAAACCGCCATGATTTTCCAAAGATACTTTTCCAGAAAAAATCAGTGTATGATTTTTAGTAAACTTAAACGTTCCCGTCGAAACACCTCCCATGACATTATCATGTAACGGAAACCACGAACGTTGCTCTTTTACGTCTTGAAAATTATATAAAGTGCGAGCAGGTGCGGTCTCGAAAGTGTCCGAACGTTCCATTATAAATGAAAGGGACGAAAGACTGGCGATAGTAGCGAAAAAAAGAATGGATAATTTGGTATTCATGACAGCATATTAAGTTGATTTATTACAAAATTACTAAACTCCCTTTAGTAAAACGGTGTGTTCTTAATATTGGTTGCTATATTAACAGACTTTAACAACAAAAATCACTCCTAAATCATCTCTATCTTTTTATTATTTCTCTACTTCCATCAAATCACTTGGTCCACTATTTTTTTGATAGTATCATTATCGCCCATTGTGTAATAATGCAATACAGGAACGCCCGCTGCTTTCAATTCTTTTGATTGCATCGTACACCATTCGATGCCCACTTGTACTCTCGCTGCCGAGTTTTTAGCTTTATTCATTGCAATTACCAGGTCGTTAGGCAAATCCAAGAAAAATAAACTAGGCAAAGAGTTTAATTGATATTTTTTGGTAACAGGTTTTAATCCCGGAATGATAGGAACATTAATCCCTGCGGCACGGCATTTTTTAACAAAATCAAAATATTTTTGATTGTCAAAAAACATCTGCGTGACGATATATTCCGCTCCTGCATCCACTTTTTGTTTCAGAAACTTCAAATCTGAATCCATGTTGGGTGCTTCAAAATGTTTTTCGGGATAACCTGCCACACCGATACAAATATCCGTAGCCACACCATTTACGATATTGCTATCCAAATATTTTCCTGCGTTCATGTTTTTGATTTGCTTCACCAAATCCACCGCATAAGCGTGTCCTTCCTTTTCGGGGATAAATTTACCGTCAAATTTCCGGGCATCGCCTCTTAGTGCCAATACATTATTTACACCCAAAAACGCCAAATCAATCAAGGCGTTTTCCGTTTCTTCTTTCGTAAAACCACCACATATCAAGTGAGGAACAGCATCGACATTGTATCGGTGCATAATGGCAGAACATATACCTACTGTGCCAGGGCGTTTTTTGATAGCTGTTTTTTCATAATATCCGCTCTCTCTGCGCTTATATATAAACTCTTCTCGATGATAAGTGACATCAATAAAAGGCGGCTTAAACTCCATTAATGGGTCAAGTGTTTCAAAAATGGCATCAATGCTACCTCCTTTTATGGGTGGCAAAATCTCAAACGATACCAGAGTTTTTTCCTTCGCCTCTTTTATATAATCTATTACTTTCATTATTTCTTAAATAGGTTACTCACTTCCGAATAAAGGAAGGATTAAATTTTATAACATATAACATTGAATAAAAATGCGAAGTAAGGAATTTTTAATACGAATAACAATTTTAACCGACCTTAACTCCAAAATACTACTTTACCTTCTTGCAGACAACAAGATGCAAAACCTAAATCATTAGAAACTTTTCTACCTTAAAATAGCTTTTTACTTAGCAACTTCCTATTTTTGACCAAATTTTCAAAAATAATTGAAACAGATGAACGAAATATTGCATAAGATTATAAATGAGCGGATTTTAGTCATTGATGGAGCTATGGGAACGATGATTCAGCGGTATAGGCTCTCCGAAAAAGACTTTAAAGGCAAAAGGTTTGCGAATTTTCACAAAGATTTGCAAGGCAACAACGATTTGCTGTCCATTACTCGCCCCGATATAATCGAAGCTATCCATAAAGAATACCTTAAATCTGGAGCGGATATTATCGAAACCAATACCTTCAGTGCTACCTCTATTGCTCAAGAAGATTATGACTTGCAGGACTTGGCTTACGAAATCAATTTCGAGTCCGCTAAAATAGCTAAGAAGGCTGTCACCGACTTCATGGCAATGCACCCTGAACAACCTCGCTTCGTAGCAGGTGCGTTCAACCCAACTAATAAGGCGGCTTCTCTTTCTCCCGATGTCAATCGTCCGGGGTATCGAGGCGTTACATTTGACGAACTGGTAGATGCTTATTATGAGCAAGCCAGCGGCTTGATAGATGGCGGCGTGGATATACTTTTGGTAGAAACCGTGTTTGACACACTGAATTGTAAGGCAGCATTGTTTGCTATTGAAAAATGTCAAGAAGATAAAGGAACGAATTTGCCTATAATGGTTTCTGGAACTATTACGGACAATAGCGGTAGAACTCTTTCTGGGCAAACGGTAGAGGCTTTTTGGATTTCTATTAGCCATGCTAATTTATTCAGTGTGGGTTTAAATTGTGCTTTGGGTGCGAAACAAATGCGTCCATTTATACAAGAATTATCAAAAGTGGCAGATTGCTACGTCAGCGTATATCCGAATGCTGGTTTGCCCAACGAATTTGGAGAATATGACCAAACGCCACAAGAAATGAGCGAATTGGTAGGAGACTTCATCGACAGCGGATTTGCAAACATGGTAGGCGGATGCTGTGGCACTACGCCCGACCACATCAAAGCATTGGCAGAATATGTAAAAGGCAAAACGCCAAGAACTAAACCTGAACCCAATAAAATCTCGCAATACAGTGGATTGGAGCCGCTCAATGTAACCTCTTTAACCAACTTCATCAACATTGGCGAGCGTACTAACGTTACGGGTTCTAAAAAATTCGCCCGACTGATAACTAAAGATAAGTACGACGAAGCCCTAAGTGTAGCTTTGCAGCAAGTAGAAAGTGGCGCACAGATTATAGACGTGAATATGGATGAAGGAGTGCTGGATTCGGAAGCTGCGATGACACGATTTTTGAACTTGATAGCTTCCGAGCCTGATATTTCTAAGTTGCCAATTATGATTGATTCTTCTAAGTTTTCAGTCATTGAAGCAGGTTTGAAATGCGTGCAAGGCAAGGCGATAGTCAATTCCATTTCGATGAAAGAAGGCATCGAAGCCTTCAAAGAGCAAGCAAAAATAGTTAGGCGATATGGTGCGGCTGCCGTAGTAATGGCATTCGATGAAGAAGGTCAGGCAGATACGATTGAGCGAAAAGTAACAATTTGCCAACGTGCGTATAAGATTTTGGTAGAAGAAGTAGGCTTTAGCCCTTACGATATTATTTTCGACCCCAATATTTTTGCAGTGGCTACGGGCATCGAAGAGCATAACGAGTACGCCATCAACTTCATAGAAGCTACTCGACAAATAAAGGCAACTTGCCCCGGAGCTAAAGTAAGTGGCGGTGTGAGTAATATTTCATTTTCATTCAGAGGAAATAATGTAGTGCGAGAAGCGATGCACTCAGCGTTCCTTTTTCATGCCATCAAGGCAGGTATGGATATGGGTATTGTAAATGCGGGTATGATTGAGATTTATGAAAACATTCCAAAAGATTTATTGGTACTCGTAGAAGATGTACTTTTCAATAGAACGCCTAATGCAACCGACGCACTCACCGAATATGCTGAAAATGTAAAAGGCAGTGGCAAAAAACGTGAGAAAGATTTGACGTGGCGAACTTTACCGCTGGAAGAGCGACTAGCGCATTCTTTGGTAAAAGGCATTACCGAATTTATAGAAGAAGACACCGAACTCGCTCGTCAGTAATTCAGCTCTCCGCTTCAAGTGATTGTAGGGCCGTTGATGGATGGGATGAACATTGTAGGTGACTTGTTCGGAAGTGGTAAAATGTTTTTGCCGCAAGTAGTAAAATCTGCTAGAGTGATGAAACGCTCCGTGGCACATCTTACACCTTATATTGAGAAAGAAAAAGCACTAACAGGCGGTTCGGCTAAAGGTAAAATCTTGCTTGCTACGGTCAAGGGCGATGTCCATGATATTGGAAAAAACATCGTAGGGATTGTTTTGGCTTGTAATAATTTTGAGATTATTGATTTGGGGGTCATGGTGCGTGCAGAAAAAATCCTCGAAGTTGCCAAAGATAGGAACGTAGATATTATCGGATTGAGCGGATTGATTACGCCTTCGCTGGATGAAATGGTACACGTTGCCAAAGAAATGGAACGACAAGGTTTTGATATTCCATTGCTCATAGGTGGCGCAACGACTTCTCAAACCCATACTTCTGTAAAAATTGAACAGCAATACTCGCATCCTGTCATCCATGTATTGGATGCTTCTCGAAGCGTTGCTGTAGCTAGTACGCTTTTGAGCGATAACACGGAGGCTCGTGATATTTATTTGGCGGATATTAAGAAAAACTATGCCCGCATTCGTGAGCAGCGCAAAAACCGAAAATCTTCCAAAACTTATATTTCATTGGAAGAGGCTCGTGCCAATCATTTCAAAATTGACTGGAGCAATTATCAACCACCTAAACCCACATTTACAGGCATCAAGGTATTTGATGATTATTCCGTCGAAGAATTGGCAAAATATATAGATTGGACTCCGTTTTTCTCATCGTGGCAACTGAAAGGTAAGTTTCCTGCTATTTTTGAAAACAAAGTAGTTGGCGTAGAAGCGAAGAAACTCTACGATGATGCTCAAGTCATTTTACAAAAAATCATTGACGAAAAATGGCTAAAGGCTCGTGCTGTTATTGGCTTGTTTCCTGCCAATGCCGTGAATTGTGACGATATTGAAGTTTATCAAAATGACGAGCGCAAAGAGGTGCAAGCCGTTTTGAAAAACCTCAGACAACAGCGCAAAAAAGCACCAGGGCAACCCAATATTTCATTGACAGACTTCATTGCACCAAAATCAACCTCACTCGATGATTATATTGGAGCATTTGCCGTGACGGCTGGAATCGGCATAGAAGAACACGTCAAACGCTTCGAGGCAGAACACGACGATTATAATGCAATTATGGTCAAAGCACTAGCCGACCGACTAGCAGAAGCATTTGCAGAACGACTGCACGAGCGAGTACGAAAGGAGTTTTGGGGCTATGCGGATGCAGAGACATTCTCTAACGACGAATTGATAAATGAAACTTATCAAGGCATTCGACCAGCACCCGGCTATCCTGCTTGCCCTGAGCATACCGAAAAGAAAACTTTGTTTGAACTATTAAATGCAGAAGAAAATACAAGCATTCGACTGACGGAAAGTTATGCGATGTATCCCGCAGCTTCGGTGAGCGGCTGGTATATTTCGCATCCACAATCGATGTATTTTGGTCTTGGAGAAATCAGCAAAGACCAAATAGAAAGCTATGCAGAGCGAAAAGGAATGGATTTGGAAGAAGTAGAAAGGTGGCTTGCTCCTGTTTTGAACTATAAGGATTAAGTTTTTCGTACTATCTTTAATTATGGCTTTTTGTTTGCCCTGTTTTAGAATAAGGGCAAACGAAGGTCATCGGGTAACTTAAGGCACGTCCAAATCAAAAAAATTACTTTTCCAAAAAATAGATTAGCATACATACTATTATACATTTTATAAAGGCAGGGTTTTATTTTCTATTTGTTTCGCAAAATCATAAAAACATCTATCAAATCAAAATGCATAGTAGTATGATAATCATACTACTCTTATGGCAAATACTTCAATTCGATTGAATTTCATTTTTAACTTTCAAAGTGTCGATGCCTAAATTTTATACAACCGCCGCCCTCTATCTTTCCTCTTTATCAAAATACCTAATACTTCTTAAAATCGTTACTTTTGCTGTTAATTTTGGTTAAAAAACAAAAAGATAGACCTCATTCTCATCGCACAAACGTTGAGTTGATAATTTATGACAAACAGTAATCGTAAGACGTGAAAATATATTCAAAATACATTCAGCTAGTTTCTTATTGCTTGGTTGCATTTTTTTTGTTGCTCCATGTAAGTGCAATTGGGCAGCCGCCGCCTTCGGTGATGCCGAAAAACAGTGCCAAGCCTGATACCGCAAAAGTACGCATCATTTATTCGGAGCGTTTGGTGGGTAGCGTCCAAAATAAGCGACGTGTCAAAACCTTAGTTGGCAACGTTCAGCTTCAGCAAAATGATGTAAATATGCGCTGCGATAGTGCCGTAGTGTATGGAAATGACGTGGAAGCGTTCGGAAATGTGATTATCGTTCAGGCAGATACGGTGAAAATATTTGCCGATTCTGCGTTTTATTTTGGAAATGCTCGGCAGTCCAAATTGGTAGGAGAAGTAGTGCTGACGGATGGCAAAGCAACGCTTTTTACTGACCAATTGGATTATAATTTGGACACCAAAGTTGCCAGTTACAAAACAGGTGCTATTCTCGAAAATCAAGGCACGAAACTCACATCGCAACGAGGATACTATTATACCAAAAAAATTTGGCGTATTTTGGTGGCAATGTAAAAGTAGCTGACCCCGAATATTCTCTAACGGCAGATACTTTGATGGTGGATACCGACAAAAACATTTCTTACTTCCTTGCGCCTACCAATATTCTCACCAAAGATGGCGACCAAATCTATGCGGAGCGAGGGTTTTATGATTCTAAAAAAGAATATGCCGAGTTTAAACAACGCCCTCGATTTAAAAATAAAGATGGATTTGCAAAGGCTAAGACTATTCGATTTGACGGCAAAGCCGATGAAATATATTTGGAAGGAAATGCTTATTTTAAAAACAAAAATCAAGTAGCCGAATCCGATACGATTATTTATAATACTCGACTAAAACAGTTTTCGAGCATTGGCTCTACGGTCATTCAAGAAGAAGGACGCACTATTGTTTCGGAACGGTCTTTTTTTGATGATAGTTTGGATGTAGCCGTCTTTGTAGGCAATGTTTGCATTAGTGACTCCAACCAAATTGTGTGTGCGGATAGCATTCGATACAATGAAAAAACCAAACAAGGCAACGCTTTTGGGAATGTCATCTCACGGGATACCGTAGAAAATATAACGCTGGAGTGCGAACGCCTCGATTATAATGATAGTACTTTTTACGCCGTAGCTACGGGACGGCCTCTTATGACGACGCTTATCAACGGCGATTCCTTGTTTCTTGCATCAGATACTTTGTACTCTTTCACACGAGATAGTTTGGGTGCAGACTCCACACGGGTGCTGATTGCGCACAAGAACGTCCGAGTCTATACGAAAGATTTTCAGGCGGTTTGCGACTCTTTGGTGTATGAAGCGGCGGATTCGGTCTTTCAATTTTTTATAGTTCCTGTGCTTTGGTCGGATACTTCGCAGTTTACGGCTGATACGATTCGGGCATTTTTAAAAAATGGAAAAATAGAAGAAGTCCAATTGCGAAAAAATTCCTTCCTTATCAATTCGTCCGACGAAGTGTATTTCAATCAAATCAAAGGACGAAATATTATGGCTTATTTCAAAAACGACTCCATCCGAACGATGCGAGTAGATGGCAGCGGCGAAACGGTTTATTACATCAAAGATGAAGCACAAGCCTATATTACGGCCAATAAAACGACTTGTAGCCGAATGTTGATTACTTTTAATAATAATGAAGTCAAAGATATTATGTTTTATACGCAGCCGCAAGGCAAGACGCATCCGATTAAAAAACTCAATCCCAAGACGTTAGAAATGCCTGGTTTTCAATGGCGCATCAAAGAGCGTCCGAGGTCGAAGGCGGATTTAAGATAATTATTCTACTGTCAAATAAGGTTCGATTTGAGAAAACAACACGCCATCAATTATGGTAATCTGGCGAAGGTCTCGTACCGATTTGTAGTCGCCGTGCTGTTCTCTATAATTGACAATCGCACGGGCGTGATTCCATTTCAAATAAGGGTGTTTGCTAAGTATTTCTGCCGTAGCGGTATTGATATTTATCTGTTTGATGTTGTCTTTAGAAATGGTGAATTGCGGTTGTAGGTTATAAAATGTCTCTTTGGGCAAGCCCCACGTTTCGCTGACTTGCTTCACCGAACTAAAACCACCGAGGGCTTCTCGAAATCGGATAATTTTAGCCGCCAACTTGTCTCCTATTCCCGAAAGTTGTTTAAAGTCATCAACCGTTGCTTTGTTTACATCTACCCTAATCGTTTTTTGGTCATAAGATTTTGGAATATCTCCATCGGCGTAAATCTTCCGAATCACGATATACGGCTCTAGTCTTTGGTAATCTTCATCCATCAAGCCCCAAATTTTCTTGATGGATTCTTTTTGATAAAATTTTGCGCCTTTGCTTCTGTAATTCACCCAACCCGAAGCTACTTTAGGGCTCAAACCTAGCCGAATCAATTCCTCTTTTGTCACCGTATTGGGGTCAAACTCAAATAGCTTAGGCGAAGTTGCAAATCCTATTTTCTCGTCTTCTCGCTCTTGCGAAATATCAATATAAGGCTCGATGGACAGATAAAGGCTATCCGTCATATCCCAAACTTGTTTCAAATCTTCCTTTTTGCTAAATTTTCGCACCTTCGTTCGGAAGCCGATGACGTTGTTTGCCACCTTTTGAGGCAGCCCCAAACGCAATAAATCCTTACGGGAAATGGTATTCGGATTGAATGTAAATAATTCTATCACAACACTATCCGAATCAGGGCGCAAGCTGTCCCATTGCGCCATAAGCGGTGCTATTTTCTCATAATCAATACTGTTAGCTTGCGGAAACAAATAGGCATACAAGCGAGGGATAAAGGCAAAAAGGATAATAAATATGATAAGAACAATCGTTCCTAGCCTTTCGATGCGGGAAAATTTTAAGTAATCTTTAAACATGGCGTTATTTTTTTTAAAGCGGTAATTCCATGTTAAGATAATAATTGAAAATAAGGTTACAAAATGTTAAGCCCATTTTTTATTCTAAATAATGAGAAAGGTTATTTTTAGCGGTTTTTTGATGTTTTTTTATATAAAAAAGCCTTCAATACTTAGTAACTCACGTTACGCAATGGGAACGCTGATAACGCTGATTGGCTAAAGCAAATTCACAGATAATCGCAGATTGGCAACCTAGGCATCGGACACTTTCAAAAGCGTTCGATGCCTAAACTTCAATTGATGCTTAATTTTATTAATTTCTTATTTGCATAGCTACTTGCCGTTCAGCGAATAGCAAAAAGAAAAATCTTATTAATTCTGCCTAACATCAGTTCGTAAATACTGAAGGCTTTCTTATAAGAATGAAGGTTGGAATTATCCAATTATTCATCTTTAATCACCTCCCCTTGCAAATAGATTTGAGAGACTTTAGGCTCTGTATTGGCTATAATCGTAACGGATTGCGTTCGTTTACCTACTTTTTGTGTGGTATTGAATTTTACGGTAATCGTGCCATAGCCTTTTGGCGGAATAGGTCGCTGCGGCACACGAGGGACAGTACAGCCGCATGAGCCTTTCGCACTAATGATTTCTAGCGGATGATTGCCCGTATTTTGAAACCTAAAGGTTCTTTCTACCACATTGCCCTCTCTCACTGTACCAAATTGAATAGTGGATTTTTCAAACTTTATAGATGTAGCTTTTTCAAATCTATTGACTGCCGGCGATTCTTCCCCGTCGTGATGATGTTCTTCTATCTTCACATCCGAACCATTAGAAGCTGCTACGCTGGCATCTTTGAGTGTTTGAGCAAACTCAACAACCAATAATTTGTTTTGAGTAGGCAATTCGTCCATTACTTTCAATATTTGCTCATCAATGTTTTTCTTTTGGGCTTTAGCGTATTCCAATATTTTGAGCTTCTCATTATCCGTCAATCCATCTAGTATATTCAGCAAAACTTCTTCTTCCTTTTGAGCTTCAACGGTAATGACGCAAGCCAAAAGAGCAAATACCAAAAGTGTATATTTTAATATTTTCATGATTTTTATTTAAAAAAAAGTTAGAAATAAGGGATATGTAAACCATTATTGTCTGTTGTCCCATAAAAACAAAATAACGATAATTATCGCAGCTTATTGATAAGAATAATCAATAAAAATCATCATTGTCGTCATCGTCATCATCATCATCCCACAAATCCTCGTCGCTCCAGTTATCATCTAAAGGCGTTCCTTCTACTTGATTGCCGTCATGGTCAATGTAAATGAGGTTGCCATCTTTTTCAACGATTGCTTTGCCGTCTTCAAAATCATTTGCCAACTCAAAAACAAAAGGAATCATTACTTCTCCTTTGCGATTGATATAACCCCAAAAATCGCCTTGCCGCACTGCTGCCTTGCCTTCTGAAAACATTTTGGCTTCATCATAAAGAAACCCTATCACTTCCTTTCCTTTGATATTAATATAGCCATAAAGTATTTCAAAATCATCACTTCGGATAGCCACGGCTGCCATGCCTTCCATGAAGCATTCTGCCCTAATATACTGAGGCTCAACTACGTATTCTCCTTTTTTATTAATAAAACCCCAAAGGCTGAATGCCTTGACGGGAGCTAAACCATTATTAAATTCGCCAGCATCCGTAAATCGAGGATAGATAATCACATCGTCTTCGATGGTTCTAAACCCGAAAAGCCCGTACCGCTCTATTTCATCGTCGGGCGTACTCGAAAAGTCAGGGTTATCCATTTTTGCCGTTTCGTTATAGTTCTCAATGCGCTTACGCATCCTCGAAAAATCATCCGTCATTTGAGTTCTAAACAACAAATACCATTCATTCTCTGACAATATCAAATTCACCTCGCTTTCAGTCCTTAAATCTTCGTCAAAAAATACATTGGTGTACGAATAGCGCACATTTGCAATATAATCAGCATGGTCAATTTCCTCTATTTCCACAGAAGAAATCATATCCCTGAGCTTGTCCATCGAAATTTGCTGAGCGGCATTAGAGAAAAATAAACGCATGAACTCTTTATCTGGCAATTCGCTCAACTCCTGTGGCGAAATGTGATTAAAAAGCTGCATGAAGCCCTCCATTTTCCCAAAGGGAAGCATGGCTTTAGCTATCCATTCGATGTTTTCTCTAAAAAGCTGAACTTCTTCTTTATAAAAATAGCTCGCTAAGGCTTCAAAATCTTGCTTATAAAATGCCTCGGTATAACCTTTCAGGCGTGCAAGTATTTGTTGTTCTATCGTCATTCTCCTAGTGTTTAGAGTTGAGTGCCACTTTCAAAACTGATGATAATAATCCTGATTAATGTGTGCTGTTGAATTTAAAAATACCAAAATTCCCTCTCTAGCCAAACTAAGCATTAGGGCAGAATAAGCATATCAATTAAACGACCTGCCCTCAGATAGGTCGCAACCATTTTGCCCAAACACTTACTTATCAAAATTCAGTTTAAAGCCTATTTTTTGGTCAGCAGCAGGTGCGTCATCATCGTCATAATCTTCCCATATAGTCACTTCTCGAATAAAGTCTTCTACATGACGAATGAAAAAAGGCGATGTAAGTTCTTCTGGCCGATAAATAGCCAACTGACGAGGCGGACGAGGTTCGCCATAGCCTTCGATAGACGGATACTGAAGCATCACCATTACTTTTCCATTAAAAAGTTGTTGATAAATCAATGCGCCATTGTGTTTTATCAACGGGCGTTCTATTTTCGATTCCCCGACCTGCTGTACTAATCCGCTTGCGCCGTCGCCAAGCGTGAGTACAATAGCTTCCAAATTTTCAACATTTTCTCTACAAATCACTTCGGCATCCAATTCTACCGCTTTTATAATCTCTCTCAGGTTTTCAAGTATAAAATCCTTCAACTTGTCTTTCCATTGCGCTCGGTAATCTTCCGTATTTTGAATAATTTCTTTGTAAAGGGTTACTCTACGTTTTAAGTTATACAATTCCATATTATTCATTTTATGATTTAATTCAATACTATTCTAAAAGTAAGGAATGAAAATCAAAATAACAATCAAATCAGACAACCGCAGGCAGAAATTAGCAAATTACTTCTTTTAAAGTATCATCAAAAATATTGAATTGCGGTTGCTTTAAGTACAATAATAGAGGTCATGAATGAGAAAATGAGAGTATGTAAATTGATTTTCAAATAGTTACAT
>CALOED010000078.1:0-8917 GCA_942492005.1 uncultured Saprospiraceae bacterium | reverse complement strand
AAGCGATTATGCACCAAATTATCCAAAATCACTTGGTCAGCATTCGGAAAAAACAGCATTGTCCGCAAGTCTTTGACATAACCCGTCAATGCCCAGTTTTTGGCTACTGGTTCTTCCATTTCTCCTTCTTCCACTATTTCTTCTTCGTAAATATCGGTGCTGTCTTCTTGTGAAAAAGCAGTGAAAGAGAAAAATAGAAATAATAATATTGTTAAGTTTTTCATTGTTGCTTGTATTGGCGTGTTCCAATCCACGCTAGAAAAGTATCGTCATTTTATCGGCGTTCATCTGTCTCAATTGCACCATCCACCAACGTAATTACACGTCTCGCTCTATCAATCACACGTTGGTCATGCGTCGAGAATACAAAAGTAATATCCTCTTCTTTATTCAATTTTGCCATGATGTCGAGCAAATCAGCCGTAGATTTACTATCGAGGTTGGCAGTTGGTTCGTCGGCAAGTACGAAAGTCGGTTTAGAAGCCAACGCACGGGCTACTGCCACACGCTGCTGCTGTCCGCCCGACAATTCCGAAGGGCGATTATTCAAACGGTCGCCTAAACCTACCGCTTCCATGAGTTCGGTTACTCTAGCGTTGCGTTCTTGCTTTGGGCGATTTTGTAATAGCATGACAAATTCCACATTTTCCTTAGCGGTCAATACAGGAATTAAGTTATAAGCTTGAAATACAAAACCAATATTGTCTTTTCTAAAATCAATGAGCTTTCCTTCACTCAATTTAGAAATGTCTTGTCCACCGACTTCGACGCTTCCTTCCGTCGGTCTGTCCAAACCGCCAATGATATTCAACAAAGTGGATTTACCAGAACCCGAAGGCCCAACGATAGCGGTAAATTCTCCTTTTTCAATTTCTAAATCCACCCCATTCAAAGCGTGAACAGGTACTTTGGTTTCATTATATATCTTATGAATATTCTGTGTTTTGATTACTGCATTACTCATTATTATATGTTTTTTGATTGTTGAAATTGTTGGATTGTTTGATTGTTGTTCCGCTACTAATTACGACACAAATAGCGGAGCAACAATCAAACAATCTAGCAATCAATCAATCATATTTTTCAAAATTTTAGTTATTTCTTCAATACTGTGAACTGGAATGACGGTATCCTCTCTTCGATAATCAATCGCCGTTCCTGCTAGTTTTTCGCTCCAGCCGCCAAAACCGACTACGCCAAGAATGGGTTTGTTCCAAGACCAAGCGAAAGCGATTTCGCTCAACGTGCCTGCTGAACCGCCCAAAGCGATGACAATATCACCAGCATTGGCAACAATCGAATTTCGAGCATAACCAATGGTTGTTGGAATGACAATGTCGCAAAATTCATTTGCGCCTTCCTTTGTATCGAATGGCGTAATGCCAATTGCCATGCCTTTCCGGTAATGCTCGGATTGATGAACGCCTTTAAAAACGGCTTCCATCGTTCCCGTCCCGCCGCCATTGATGACCGTCAAATCCAAATCCGCTAAGGCTTTCCCTAGCTGAACGCCAAATTCATACATGGCTGCGGTACAAGAAGTTGCGGTAGAACCGATAACGGCTACTTGATTGATTTTCATGCTTTATTTAATTTTTAACACATAGGCAAATAGAATGATAAGTATTTAGCGTGTTTTATTTTTCTGAGGAAAAATAATTGAAAATAAAACTATGTGCCTATGTGTTAGAAAAAAAACATAATGCGTATTTTAACACATAGGCACATAGAATGATAAGTATTTAGCGTGTTTTATTTTTCTGAGGAAAAATAATTGAAAATAAAACTATGTGCCTATGTGTTAGAAAAAAAACATAATGCGTATTTTAACACATAGGCACATAGAATGATAAGTATTTAGCGTGTTTTATTTTTCTGAGGAAAAATAATTGAAAATAAAACTATGTGCCTATGTGTTAGAAAAAAAACATAATGCGTATTTTAACACATAGGCACATAGGATTAAGTATCTAGTGTGTTTTATTTTTCTGAGGAAAAATAATTGAAAATAAAACTATTTGCCTATGTGTTAGAAAAAAAACATAATGCGTATTTTAACACATAGGCACATAGTTTTTTTTTAATAGCCGATTTTATTTTTCTGAGGAAAAATAACTGGAGTATTTGTCCCACTTAATTTTGAAAAAATTAAAATATCGCCTTCTCAAGAAAAAAAACTATGTGCCTATTGTGTTAAAAGATACTGCATCAATAGCAGTAGCAACAATTTAACAATCGAACAATAAGCCGCTAGGCGATAACAATTTAACAATCCTTCTAAATCTTCCTCAACGCTTCCACAGGCTTTAATTTAATGGCTCGCCTCGCAGGGAAAATCGAAGCAATCAAAGCAGTAAAGAAAACCGCAATTGCCACGAAAATATAAACGCCACTTTCTAAAGTCGGATAAACCATTCCCGAACTCATTTGGAACATATCCATGCCTTCGGAATACATCGAAAGGTTGATACCTGTATTTCCTGTAATGGTTATGGTCAGCCAACCTAAGAACAAGCCAATTGGCGCACCGATAAGCGATAACATAATGGTTTCTACTACAATGGTTGAAAATACTCGACGCTTATTCATACCGATTGCCATGAGCATTCCAAGCTCTTTGGTGCGTTCAAGCACTGCCATGAGCATGGTATTGATAATGCCAAATATCAGCGCAAACATGATAATGAAAGTCATAATGCCGGTACTCATTGACATTTGTTCGCTGTACAAACTCAACGAAGGCGAGAGTTCTTTGTAGTTTTCAATGGCAAGCGTCGTTGTATCATTTTTAGATTTTAAATCGGTAGTAAAAGCCTCTAAATCGTCAATGTTATTGACCAACATCGCAATTTCGTGTCCGCCTTTTTCAACGCCCAATAAGCGATTGAGGTCAGATTGACGCACATAGACAAAGGCTTGGTCAATTTGTGAATTACCCATTGTGAAAATTCCTGCAACTCTAAAAGAAGTTTCTGTATTTGCTCGCCTTTGGCATCTGTAAAGGTCAAAACCACTTTTTTGCGCAACTTTGTTTTGAGTTTTTCCGCTAAGGTTTTACCTATTAAAATTGGATTTCTACCTTCATCGGTCAAATATTTACCATCAAAAACCTTTTCGTTGAGTTTGGTAACAGCCGCTTCTTCTTCAGGATTTATACCACGAATGCCAACGCCTCTTGCGCCTTTTGCCGTTGCAATCATGCCGTTTGCCAAAGAACGCAATGTTGCTTTTTCGATTTGGTCATTACTTGCCAAACTCGCCATTAGCTCATCGCTATCCTCAATGAAGTATTTCACTTCCTTGTCTTTCTTAAATTCTTTGTTGTGAATTTGGACGTGCGAGGTCTGATTTTCGATGGTATCGGAAATGTAAGTGGCTACAAATCCTTGCGAAAAACTCAGCAAGAATAGCAACGCCCAAATGCCGATAGCAACTGCACTCATGACCACCAAACTACGAGTTCGGCTCCGCCACACATTTTTCCAAGCTAGTTTTGGTATCATATTTTTGATTGTTAAAATTGTTTGATTGTTTCGCTCCTGCGTCGCTGATTGTTTGATTGTTGCACTAATAGCGGTAGCAACAATCAAACAATCTAGCCATCAAACAATCATTATTTTTTAACTTCTCATCGCCTCTACGGGTTTGAGTTTTAATATTTTTAAAGTTGGATAAATTGCCATAAGCGACACTAAGATGAAAACGGTAATGGCTTGATTGATAAAAATTTCGGGAGCAGTTGAAGTCATAATTAAAGGTTCGATGCCAAATTCTTCATACGCTTGCGCCATTTCGCCTTGCACGGCAACGGGGTACATTTTCATTCCTATGACTAATGGCAAGGAAATCAAACAACCGCCAATCACACCAATAAAGCCAATAAAAACGGTTTCTAACCAAACGATAAGGCTGAGTTGCTTGCGCTTCATGCCGATGGCTGTCAATACACCGAACTCATATTGGCGTTCTTTTATCATCATTAGAATAGTGCCGAACATTCCCGAAGCAATGATGGCATATAATATAATAAGCATAAAAAATTGACCGTTTTCTTTGAGTTTACGAGCTTGAATCATATCAGGAATCAATTCCTCATAATTCATGACTTCGTAGGTTTCTCCCAAATCTGCGGACAACTTACTCACCGTTGATTTGATTTTTTCTGGCTTTGTGCTGTTCACGACTGCCGTAGTTATCATATCATAAGCGTTGTAAAATTCTTGTGCTGTGCCAAGCGGCAAATACACCATTTGCTTATTCAATTCTGGACTAGGGAATTTTAAAATGCCTTGTATGACAAAAAGCCCAGCAGCATTTGCGCCTTGATAGCCAGAACTCAATAAGACCAAAGTATCATCGACGGTCAAGCCTAAATGCTTAGCCAATCCTTCGGCAATAATTACGCTGCTGTCGCCATCTGAAAAGTATTTGCCTTTGACGATTTTATCTTTCAAATTCGTCAGTTGATTTTCCTTTTCGGGGTCAATACCAACTACCATTGCGCCTTTTGTCACTTTATTGCCCGAACACAAGGCAAAGGATTCTAATCGTGGCACTAGGTTGTCAATATCTTTGTATTTGGATGCCGATTGTTGGATGTTTTCATCCAAAACAAAAGCGTTATCTAGCGTTTGGTCTTCCCAAAATCCGTCGGAATGAATTTGGGCAAATCCCACAAAGGATTTTACCATGCCAAATTCCATGTGGTCGAACATCCCTTTGTTCACGGATTGCATCGCTATGGCAAAAAACACGGCAAACATCACAGAAGCGGCTGTTATCAGCGTTCTGCGCTTGTTGCGCCAGATGTTTCTACCTGCTAGTTTAATTATTGTATTCATTGTAATGACTGTTTTATTTCTCACAGAGTTTTGGGAGGAGCAGCGTTTATAGGAGTTTCTCTTATAATAAATTTGTATCAGTATTTTACTTTTTTGCCCTTCCCAGAAGACCTTAATTCTAATAATGGTAACAATCTCGCTTTTGAAAAAATCATGAAATTATGACGCTACCTCACCTTTTTCATATTTTGAATAGAAAAGAAGCTATCCTCTAGATTTACATCAAATTTCAAAGCGTTGTAAGTCAATACCGTTTTATGTCCTTTTTCATCTGCTGGAATGATTTCCATCGTTGCAGGAAGGGTTTTTGTACCAAATTTTTTGACATCTTTACCCAACATCGTATTGACCAAATACCCATCTTCGTCATAGAATTTGGTTTTCATTTGCATATATTCTTCGGTGTCAATCCATATTTCAATTTTGCCCCAAACTACGGGTGCATCTGGTTTTGGTGTCAATTCTATCTTATAGCAACTTCTTTTTTCAATGGTTTCTTTACCTAATTTTTTGTGCGTATAATCCTTGACGATAGAAGACTGACGCACCAAATCATCGTTCGTAATATCTGAACCCATCCACGATTGCATCATCATCGAAGGCGGCATTTTGATGGTGCGCTTGATGCGAGGCTGCCAAGACCACATTTCTTTTTTGCGTTTCAAAGTCGCTGTACCTTTGTCTCTTGCTGGCGAAGTGACGAGCATTAAAGAGTAATCAGTGCCTTTTGACCAAGATTTTAATTTCATGGTACGGGTGTATTTTGGTCGTACGATTTTCATGGTCATGGTGGATTGACTGGATTTTCCACGTAATTTTTCATCTGCTTTTTTGATAATGTCTAAGGCGGTTGGGTTTTGAAAATCAAAGCTCATAAAGCCAACGGACATTGCCATAAGGGCTATAAATGCGAATGCTGTTATTTTTTTCATTTCTATTGTTTTAAAAATATGTGTTGTGCAAAAACTCATTCCGCTAAAAATCAATTGATTTATAGATTTTAAAAATGAGTATATCTATCTTGAGCAATGATTTTTATCACTTGCAGTATTTATCTTTTAGATAATTTATCATTTCGTCTAAGGGATATTCTTCGCCCATAGCGATATATTGAAGTACGATTCCGTCCATAGTAGCGGCTACGGAATAGGCTTCTATCTTGGCATTTTCAAATCCTAATAGCTCAAAAAGGTGGATAAAACCTTTAATGGTGTCTCCTTTTTTGGGTAAAATTTCATCGTGAATCATTTTGCCTGGCCCTTCTTGAAACATTAATGAGGTTAATAATTTCCATTTTTTTGTGTCATTTTTGATTCCATGATGAAAATTTTCAATAATGTGTTCCAATTGTTCTTTAGGTGTTTGAGGTAATTTTAATTCCTTATCTACCATCTCTGTGCCTTCTTGAAGGGCTTTTAACAAAATAGCTCGTAGCAAATCGTCTTTGCTTTTAAAATAGTTATACATCAAACCCTTAGAGATACCTGCGGCTTTTGCTATTTTACTAATCGAGGTAGAATGAAAACCTTGTGTCGCAAACAATTCCAGTGCCGCTTCCATAATGGCAGCTTGACTTTTGGTTCTGATTGCTTGATACTGTTCTTTAGTTTTTGGCATAAATTGAATTTACATTAGTCTTACTTTCTGCGAAAAAGCAGGTTGAAATTTATAGTTATTGTTTTTTTTGACTGAACGTTTGGTCAAATATACGATAAGATAGTTTGACTTCATAATTTTACAGGATAAAAGAACTAAAATATCGGATGAATGGAATGTAATGTCAGATAAGGAAGTAAATTTTGCTAAGGACTAAGTTTGATTATTTTTATAAAAAGCGAGAAACATATTCTGACGGACAAAACCGAATACTTTTGATATTCGTTTGTAAAGAAGAATCTTAAAACCATACAGTTTTTTTTGGACAAGCCAAAAAGATTAACAAAGCGTGGATTAGAACCGTGTCTGCCTGGCAGCCATCAGGCAGACACGAATTAAACGGAAGAGGCGAATTAAAACGGATTGGAGTGAAGGCAAAAATAACCCTGAAAGGGTTAAATATGAGTAGCCACAGGTCTAAACCTGTGGTTAGGAATACGTTTTTTACAACTGCAAAGCAGTTAAACATCTCAAAACAGCTATTCTTTAGTGTTTAACTACTTCGTAGTTATTAAAAGCAATCATTTTTAGCCACAGGTTACACCTGTGGTTACTTATATTCAACCCTTTTCGGGTTGCTATATGTGAATTTTGCCATCACTCCAATCCCTTACAATCAGAAAAAATCCGTGGTATCTGTAAAATCTGTTTAATCCGTGCAGACCTGCCATCAGACAGGTTTCATGATATTATGCTTTTATTTTGGGCTTGCCCAAAATCTGTATGGTTTGTAAAAGAAGAATTTAAAAAACATCAAATAAAAAATTATGAAGAATCTGTTTTTACTTTCCACCTTCTTATTTACATTCTTTCAAGTCTCTATGGCGCAAATTCCAAAAAAAGCTCTCGTAGAAAAATACACTTCCGCAGGCTGTGGAAATTGCCCCGACGGAACGGCTCGACTATTAGATATAACGGCCAATAACTCTAATATTATATGGGTTTCGCACCATGCAGGTTGGATAAATGATGCATTGGGCAATCCTACTTTAGATACGATTGCTTCTGCTTTTACAAGCGGCGCACCTAAAGCTACCATTGATAGGGTTAAATTTAGTAATGAGTCGGAAGTAGCGGCCAATAGACCTAATTGGAGTTCTCACATTAGTACTCAATTGGCTGCTGTTGCAGAAGTTGATGTTCAGGTAACAGGTAATTTTAATCCTTCTACGAACCTAATTGAGGTACAGGTTTCTGCTACTTTTGACCAAGCAGTTACTGCAAATGGAGAATATAGAGTCAATGTTTTTGTGGTAGAAGATAGTGTAGTCGGAAGTGGAAGCGGCTTTGACCAAGCCAATTATTTCAATAACACGTCTGGGCATTATTATCAAAGTGCAGGAAACCCAATATTGAATTACCCACATCGTCATGTAGTTCGGGATGTCCCTTCGGCGGCTTGGGGAACGCCTTCCGTAATTCCTAATTCACCAACAGTAAACACAACTTATACAGCAAACTATATTTATAACTTGCCTAATGGATATGATGCGGCCAAAGTTCGCTTTGTTGCTTTTGTTACGGATCATAGTGCTTCTGCAAATCAACGAGAGGTTTTGAATGCGAACCAAACTAACTTGATGGATTTCAATATGACGACCAACACTATTGAAACGCCAACTTTTGTAAGCGATTTTAAAATTCAACCTAATCCCGCTTACGCTTTTACAAATTTAGCGATTGAAAGTAATGATAATCAAGAGGTTTCGATTGTTGTTACTAATATAACGGGGCAAGAAGTTTTTTCAAATAATAGCCAATTATTAAATATTGGTCAAAATATCATTCCGATTGATACCCAACGTTTTACATCAGGTGTTTACTTTGTAAGTATTAGAAAAGGGAATAATATAGCAACTCAAAGATTGGTGGTGAGTAAATGATAATAGGCATTTTCGTTGGTTCTTTGACGATTACTCGAATAAACCTATCTTTCGGGTAAAAATGGTCAAAGAACCTTTTTGTTTTGTTTAGAAATTTTAAAACTCAATTTTCTTTATTCCTTCCTGGCAAGATTGGCAAACTAGCTTTTCATCCTTATTTAAATCATAATCAACCAGACCATTTTCGTCATAATAGGTATTCACATCTAAAGAATAAGTTTGAATAGTGCTATCAGGTAATTCAAATTTTAATGCTTTGACGTGCATGGCTGGCTCATTAGAATGGGTAAAATCTATAAAAATGGTTGGGTCAGTGCCATTCCAAGAATATTCGCCGCCATAAACTTCCTTTTCAATATCATCGCCGTAAATCGCTTTGACTTTGAGCTCACGAACATCGAAACTTCCATTTTGGATAAGATTCTTATTGAGGGCATTGGTAGGCACAAATTCAATGCAATAGATAACAGCATCGGTCCTATCGCATGAAGCTAAAAGTAAAATAAGTATAGCTAAACAAAATAATTTTCTAATTGA
>CALOED010000077.1:0-3491 GCA_942492005.1 uncultured Saprospiraceae bacterium | reverse complement strand
GTCGCCACCTGCATCTTCTTCGTACAGATGTCCACCAATGGTTACTCTATCCGTTTCTAGCATATTTGTCAAAATCAAAACTCTAGGAATATAGCGAGTTTGTCCTTCGTCGATACTGACAGCGTTATCTTCCTTTTTGTCCCAAATTTGCCTTGCACTTCCTTTCCAAATGGCATATAATGAGCCAAAGACCTCTTCAGCGTTGCCCGCACCGTCATTCTCTTCGGTGCATTTAATGCGAATTTCCAAATGGTAATTGGCTATTGTATTGACATCTAAAAGGGAGGATTGATTTTTTAAGTAAGCGTTTTGTGTTAGTTGTTCATTCGGACTGAATGTATTCGCTTGAAAAAGTAATAAACCAACTAGCAAGCTAGTAAAGGTTAATAATCTACTACGTAATATTAACTGCCTTTTTTTCATGTTTAAAATGATTTGATGTTAGAAAAATTGTAATAAAATACATCAGATTGACGATTTCAGATAAGTTGTATCAAAAATTAAAAATCATTAAACGTATAAAACTCTAGCATCTATTCTATTAGAATAAAGAGTTGATAATGAATGATTTTAGTTTTTTAAAAAAAATTGCTATAGTTAGCTATGAAGATTATTTAGGTAGTTATTCATATTAAGGTCAATTAATATGAAGTCGATAATTGATTATTCTATGTTGGATATTAAAACTTATACTGCTTGCTATTCATAATGTTTCATACGGGAAAAGTAACAAATAAAATTAAATTTAGATTATTTATATATATAATTTCATTTTTATTAGTGTTTTTGCTGCGTTTGGATAATGTCTTTTAGAATTTTTAATGGCAGTTTAAAAATTTATTTTATTGAAACTAAATTTTAGTTTCTAATTTTGCAGAATAATGATGAACTTTATAGCATAACAAGTTATTTAAAATATGCTTGAAAACTAAAAGTAAAGTTGAAACAGTTTAGGTTTTAATTTTCATTTGTTAGTTATATTGTATTTTTGCAATACGATTTATTAAAATAATTAAACATAATCAATATGTATCCGATAGATTTAGTGGCTCCGATGAGTCAAGAATTGAACGATGTAGGCTTCAAAAGCCTTAAAACACCACAAGAGGTGGTAGAAGAATTGGAAAACCAAACTGGAACAACTTTGGTGGTTGTAAATTCAGTATGTGGTTGTGCGGCACGTTATGCTCGTCCGGGGGCTATGGAAGCATTAGAAAACGAAAAGACACCAGATAAATTAGTTACCGTTTTTGCTGGTGTAGATAAAGAAGCTACGGAAAAAGCACGAGAATTTATGTTGCCCTATCCGCCGTCTTCGCCTTCTATGGCACTCTTCAAAGATGGTAAATTGGTACATTTCTTAGAGCGTCACCACATCGAAAGAGCTAATGCAGAAATGATTTCGGCACATTTAAAGCTCGTTTTTGATAGATTTTGCTAAAAAGCTATATTTATTCGTCAAAAATTAAAAAAGCTATAACGGTATTTTTACTGTTATAGCTTTTTTTGTGTTTTAAATTCCAACTTTTAATCCATAATCAGTTTCAAATCTTCTTCAAATCCTTTCTTGAAATTCTCAAACTGACTTGTTGCCGCACCCGAAAACCCAGTATGTATTTTGACCACTTTATCATTTTTATCAATAAAAATCATAGTAGGGTAGGAGATAATAGCGTTTAACATCGGCAGTGTTTTCGCCGCTTCTTCCTTATCCGAAGAGCCAGCTATCAAAATATCATAAGGCACATCAAAACGTTTTTTGAGCTTCTCAACCGCATTGCCTGCCTTCTCAAAATCTTTGTGTAACTCGTAAGCCAAACCTATCACCACAACATCATCCGAAGGATTTTTTCTAAAATATTCCGACAAAAATTGCGTCTCTTCCGCACAGTTCGGACACCAAGTCCCCAGTATTTGTACGATTTTGCCCTTGCCCTTAAAAGCAGCATCCGACAACGAAACCTTTTCGCCTTTCGTGTTCGGAAACTCAAACGCCAACTTATTGTACCCTTTTTTCAGATACGTCAAATCATATTCACTTTTCAATGTAGCGTTCGGGTTGCGTTTGGCTTCCCAAAGATTTCGGTAATGATTGCCCGAACGAAACGAGCCTATCAAAGTGCTATCATCCATGATTTTAGCTTCAAACAAAAAAGAATGCGCACCATCAAAAGTAGAAAGATAGATTTTATCTGCCTGTACCGTGCCTTCCAAGTAGCGATAATCGCCCGTTTCGGTTCTGAAAGTCCCCGTCAGATAATTGCCGTCCTGTTTAAATTCTCCGATAGCAGGATACGGCTCGTCTCGCTCTATTTCAAACATGACTTCCCACGTTCCTGAAATATCCATTTTAGGCGTTTTTCGCAATTGCGAAAAACGATAATCTTGCCCATATCGAGCCAAAAACGGAATTTTATAATTCTCTTTAGAAGTCAGTACATATTCGCCCTCAATCACATTGGCCTCATACCGAGCCGAAATATAAGCATCGTAATGAGGAATATTTATTCGAATAGTATCGTAACCCGTTCGGCGGTCTTTGCCATACTGAATATCCTCTTGCGGAATCTTAATTCGCTCCTCACCGTTGATGATTTCGATATAAAAATCCTGCACCGTAGTATGCGTCACTTCCATCAAAAACGGCAACTCCCCTTCGGCTACTTCCTCAAAATTGACTTCTTCAATCTTAAAATTATACTTGCTCTTTGGTTGAGCAATGCGCTGATTTTTTCTGCCATCCAGCAACAATGTAGCCCGCCATTTGCCCGGAGCTAAGCCTTCATATTGCCCCTCAAATACACATCCGCTTATCAAAGGCACTACTATCAATGCCATTAATATAAATCCTGCATTCTTCATTTCTCTCATTTTTCAAACACATTCTAGCGAAGTAAGTAGGGAAAAATTTAAAATAAAAATTCCCTTTACAATCACTAAGAAATCAAAACACGTTATGTTATCCCAACAATTGGATTTTACGCAATTGCCTACTCACAGCTTCTCAACAAAAACAAAAAGGTTAAGTTGATTAGAAATTAGAGCTTCTTACCTTTTTGACTCGCCTCTAAACTGATTTTCCTTGTATTTAAATAAAACATTGAAAGTAGTCAAACTCCCATAAATACGAGTAATGTATTGCTGGAGGCTGATTTTTTCATCCTCATCTAAGTTTTTACTGCTATTGATGCGCTGCTCCATCACTCGAACTCTGTCTCGCACCATCACTATCTTATGAAAAAACGTTTCGATAGGAATTTCTTTTGGTTTCAAGTCCTCATCTTGAGGCTTGAGGATAAGTGTGCCTTTTTTCCACTTATCAGCTATTTTTACAACCTCGGTTACATCTGACCATTTTTTCAAAATCGAAACCAACGACCGCTCCATTTTGGAGTAAGTCATGCTATCTTCTGGCTCAATCCGCTCTATCACTTCCCACTTGTCATACGCCTTCGCCAGTTCTTTTATCCCGTAAGTGATGAAACAGACTT
>CALOED010000076.1:0-12342 GCA_942492005.1 uncultured Saprospiraceae bacterium | reverse complement strand
GTGTCGCCCAAAATTGGTATGCGGACGATTGCCACGTAATTGATACACATCAATATAATCCGTCTGCAAACGCTGCAAAGAAGCATCTACCGAAGGCATAATATTTTGCGGTGTATTTTTTGCCATTTCTGATATATTTCAATCCTTTGCCGGCTATCTTGGTCATCAAGATAATTTCCGCTCGCTTCGACGGGTTTCTTTTGAGCCAATCGCCAATAATTATTTCCGTTTTGCCGTAAGTTTTGGCAGATGGCGGAACAGCGTACATTTCAGCCGTATCTAAGTAAATTTACGCCTTGCGCCAATGCATAATCCAACTGTTCGTCTGCGTCTGCTTGCGTATTCTGAACGCCCCATGTCATGGTGCCTAAACACACTCTAGAGACTTGCAAGCTGCTACTTCCTAGCTTATTGTATTCCATGTTTTGTAATGGTTTCTTATTTTTGTTAAGTTGTTTTTCAAAATGAAACCCAATTGATGGCTGATTGTTCTATTTTTAAAAAATAAAAACGATGATAAAAAGACACCAAACAGTATTTGAAGCAGGAAAAGGTAATGCTCTTCAAGCCTGTGTTGCTAGTATTTTTGATTTAGAAATGGAACAAGTTCCGAATTTTGTCATTGCCTGAGCTATGCAAATGCCATTGCTGACTTCGTGCAGCAGCATTTTGGTTTGACTTTTTAAAAATAAAATTAAATAAATGGAGAATTGGATCTAAAACATCTCATGCTCCACTGGTTTTAGCGGCTGGAAAATCGCCACGAGGAAATTTCAAACACGTCATAGTCGGGCGCATCGTAGGCAAAACCATCGAACTCGCTCACGACCCTTACCTCAATGGACAGGGCATTGACGGCGAAGTTGATTGGGTTGGCGTTTTTGTGATTGTTTGATTGTTGGGATTGCCTGCCTGTCGGCAGACAGGTTGGATTGTTGGGATTGCCTGCCTGTCGGCAGACAGGTTTGATTGTTTGATTGCCTGCCTGTCGGCAGACAGGTTTGATTGTTGGGATTGCCTGCCTGTCGGCAGACAGGTTGGATTGTTGGGATTAGGGCTTACAGCAATTTTTCATCTGGAAGATCAATAGCCCCACATCTTCAGTGTGGGGATTGAAAAAATTGACAAGTTTTTGGGTTTTAACTTTTGTAATATAACCCCGCACTAAAGATGCGAGGCAATGGATAACGCCATAGTGAGAATTGCTGTTGGGCACCTTTATTTGGTTCATTGACAATTTTTGCCAGCAAGCCCCAAAGGCCTGCCACAGGCAGGCCTGCCACAGGCAGGGGCGTAAGCAATAGCACAGGGCAACGCCCTGTGGAATAAAATAAGCATCACAATAACCCTGAAAGGGCGGAAGCTATCGCCCTTTCAGGGCTGTTTTAGTATTTTGAACATCTCAATGCTATTTGCTCAAACCCCTGCCTGCGGCAGGCAGGCTTTTAGGGTTTTATCTTGGCAAAAATTGTCAATGAACCGAAGTTTTTAACTGCAGTTACGCAAAACGGTGTCCTGTAAGGACAAACTGTTTATAGCTTAAAGTTAAGCATATTTTAGGCGTTCCGCTAGGAACAGCCTTAACGGTAATGAAAAGGCTGTTCCTAGCGGAACGCTCATAAACGTCATTTCTCTTGCTTGCCTTTTCAAAGCCTATTTTCGAGGTAAACCATAAATAGGTTGGGCAAACTAGGGTTTATCTTTATTTTAATAAAATAGGTTTCAGTTGCAACTGCCAACCGCAAACTGCCAACTAAAAAACTTATTTCACCACTGCATCCAAGTCATTTTGTTTAAACTGATAACCGAAATCAAACTTTGCTTTGATGTGAATGGCTCTTCCATTTTGAGGCAAACGCCCCGAAAACTGCAAATTATCCGCCGTTCTTAGCCCGGGCGAATAATATTGTTTATCAAGAAAATTATTCATTACCATCTGAAAAGTTAAGCCATATTTTGGTATTGCGTAGCTTGCAGAAGCGTGGAAAATGGCATAAGGCTTGAATAAATCAGCAAAAGGATTATCGGAAGCCGTAGTGCCTGTGCCTGTTTCTCGAGTGCCTACTAGATTCATTCGCAGGTTGAAATTGAACCGTTGGTTATAATTAAAATTTGCACCCAAATTAATTTGATGGTTCGCAATATCCGCAATACGAATTGTAGTAGAATTGAAAACCTGCCCATATTTATTTTCGGTGTCCTCCCCTCGATTAAAAATCGTGTCTCCACTGGCATTGGTAATTATATTAGACACATCGCCCGGCAAGGTGTAGGTATAATTGCCCCAAAAGTAAAAACGCCCGATATTTGCATTCAAACGATAATCCGCCGTAGCTTGCACGCCAAATATTTCTCGAATGCCTACGGACTGAAACTGAATAGTAGTACTATTATTGTAAGGCACTTTTCGAGTTTCGATGGAATTTAAATACCGAGAAAAATAAGCCAATACCTCTACGCTGGAGAGTTTAGCTTTGTCCAAAAAACGCCTTCCACTGATTTCTAAATTATTCACAAACTCGGGGCTGAGTTCTGGGTTTGCCAATTCTCTATTGCCCGCAACGGTGGAATATAAGTCAAAATTGGTCGGTGTTTTGAATGCTCGTGTAAATATTCCTTTAAAAACATAGTCATTCGGACAATATACCAATACAATTCTTGGGCTAAGTTGGCTGCCATAGCCTTCATTGTCCCAAATCTTGTTGTTGTCCCATCGCAGCCCTAGTACTACATTGAGGTTTCTAAAACGAGATTCGGGCGAAAAATGGTAACTTCCCTGTGCAAATATGCCCAAATCTTGCCAAAAATAATGCTTAACATCAGCATTTTCCGCCTCCAAAGGGTAAGGCTCTGACGAAGTAGCGTAATTCTCTTGAATAGCACTTAGGCGGTTTTCTAAACCAAAAATTACTTGCATTTGCTTGTTGGGCGTATAATACAAGCGGTTTTCTATACGCACTTGATTCGAGCGAGTAGCTAGGTAAGTATTGTTCCAAGTAGCAACACTGTCCGCTATCAGGTTCTCCAAAGACCGTCCGCCATTTCGGTAGCCGCTCAATCTAGAAATCATCGTTTCGGGGCGGTATCCGTGCAATTTGTATCGAGCAAAGGAATTGAACGACCATTGCTCACTGATTTTTTTATCATATTTGGTGTATGCGAATACACTCGTCGGACTCCAATATTGCACTGCCGCTCGCTGCACATCATTGTACCAAACGCCCAAGCCTTCTACTTTTGACCAACTCTGAACGCCGAGCATAAAGTTATTAAATCGGAATTTTGCGCCTAGCAGAACCGACTCCGTTTCGTCTTGATATCGCTCTCTCGAAGTCAATTCATTGTCCAATAAAAGGGCTTGTTGCAAACCTTTTTCCGTAGGAATAATCATATTATTTTCATAAGAAAAATAATTGCTATTTCCATGGTTTGAATAAGTGTCGTAGAATGATTTGGCGGTTGCGCTATCAGAAATACTCAAATTAGCAGCATATAAATCTCGTACTTTTGGGTAGCCGTGTTGGGTATTATATTCGTCGTCGAGCGTCCATGGGGCGTAATCTTGCCATTTATCTACCTTACTAAAATCTTGTTCATCGGAACTAAAATAGCGCATCGTAAATGAAAAATCTATTTCTTGTTTTGGAAAATTCATAGCTGCCGTCACATCAGCATAGCGAGCGTTCCACTGTCCGTAGCCAATTTCGGCATTTACGGCTACATTGTTTTCAGGGCCTGTGATTTCTCTAGGGTTTTTAGTCGTCACGCTGATTACGCCCAAAAAAGCATTTGCGCCATAAATAGTAGAGGCGGGTCCATAGACGACCTCCACGCTTTTGATGCTCGCAATCGGATATTGGCGAGACAAATAAACAATATTCCCCCAAAGGTCATTTTCTTCCACGCCATCCACCAAAAACAAAATCCGGTTGGTGTTGCTCATTCGGTAGCCTCGCTGATAAATATGCGAATACAAAATCCCGTTGGAGCGAGAAATGTCGAAACCTGGCAAGTCGTGCAACATTTCCTCCAAATCCATATAGCCTCGGCGTTTGATTTCCTCTTCGGTAATCAGCAAAACCGACGCAGGCGCATTGAAAAGGCTTTCGCTCATTTTGGAAACCGAAGAAACGGTCAGCCCATTTTTACTTAATTTAACATCTTCTACCATCAATTGGAATTGTATCAAATCATTATTCCGACTCTGAAAACTAGGATTGAGTTCAATCAACTTTTCGACATAAACCTTAGCAGAATCGTAAGCGTCAAAGGCGAGATAGTTCTTAGAAAGTAATACCAAAGCATTTTGATAACGGCTTTGGTCAGAGTAATTCTGCTGGCTAATGCAATCTTTAAGGTATCGAATCACTTTTTCAAAATCCCCTAATCCATAATATACTTGCGCTGTTCGGATGTTTTCATCGCAAGTATTGCCCCGTTGCTGTGGTAGCGGCAAAGTATCTACCTGCGCCATACTTATATTGGCAATGGATATAAAAAGTATGATTAAAAGTATAGTTAGCTGTTTCATTCGTTAAATGTTGGTAGATTTTTTATAAAAATTTATCATCGTTTATTGACTAAGGCAAATTCAAATTAAAACAGGTTCTTTGACATTTTTTGCATTTTCGTCCAATGTGGTTTCAGCAATTCCCCATAAGGAAATCTATATCATCGCTACTTTCTAAGCTAGGCAAGCATAGACTGAACCTGCGAAGTCTTCAAGACTTTGTAGGTTTAAACTGTTGAAAAATGAAGACTTACAAAGTTTTGAAAACTTCGCAAGTCGAGTTTCTGTTCGACCTGTAAAGTACAGCACCAAAGCCATAGTGAGAATGGCTGATGTGATTTTAACCCATTGTCTTAATTAATTGGTAAACAATGGGTTAAAACCACATTGGATTGAAATTTCAATCTTTTGGCAAAAATTGTCAAAGAGCCTTATTTATCTGCTCCAAAAACGCTGCTCCTCTGCAAGAACCTTGCGTAACGTAAGTTATTAATTTATCTACAAAACCAACCTCAATCGCAAATGAGCGTTGAGTCCATTTTGCGGCAAAGCAGAACTAAAACGCCAATTATCCGCATCTCGAAGCCCTGGCGAGTAATATTTGGTATTCAAAACATTATTCACAATGGCTTGAATGGTAATTCCCATTTCCAAAAAAGTATAACTCACCGAACCATTCACCACTGCATAAGAATTAAAAGTTGCTTTATTTCCCGTTACCGTTGTGCCTTCGCCTGTTTACCGTTTGCCCATGATGTTGGTTCTCAAATTGATATTCAAGGCTTGTTTATAATTATAATTCAGCCCCAAATTTACTTGATGTCTAGTAATATCCCCTACCCTCAATTTCGTAATTGCATTGCCATTTACAAAAAGCGTATCGCCCGTTGTGCCACGTATCACGTCGCCTTTCGAGGCTATATCCTGCGGATTGGTAAAGGTATAATTTCCAAAAAAATAATACGTACCCGACTGATTATTCCAACGGTAATCTGCCCAAACTTGCACGCCAAATACTTGGCGAAAACCCGAATTTTGAAACTGTGTAGTTGTCGAATTATTAAAATTGACCGTTCGGGTGACTATCACGCTGCTATAATCCGCAAAATACGCCAATGCTTCTACGCTTGACCGATTTTCGGCATCCAAAAACCGCCTAACGCTAATTTCGTAATTCTGAACTCGCTCTGGTTGTAAGTTAGGATTTGGCTGGTCTCGCTGTCCGCTGACGGTCGAATACCTATCAAAATTCGTCGCATCCTTGAATGCTGTGGCATAAATCAATTTGAACACATATTTATCAGGATGATACACCACCGCAAAACGTGGATTGAATTGACTGCCATAGCCCGTGCCGCTATTGGCATATCCGACGGTATCCAAAATCAGGTTATAATCATAGCGCAAACCACCGGTGACAGTCAATTCGCCCGTTGTGTAGCGAGCCTGTGCGTATAATCCCGCATCGCCAAAAAAGTAATGGTCTTGGGCATTGGAACTGCCATTAGAGTTGGTCGCATAATTATCTTGAATAGCACTGTATCGCACCTCAAAGCCACTTACTAGGCTAAAATTCTCACTCGGAATATATATCACTCGGTTTTCGTGTCGCACCTGATTGGACCGAGTAGTGAGCGCAAACGAACTCCAACTTGCCGCTTCTTCATTCAGCAAATTCGGTAATTTTAAACTACCATTGGAGTAGCCTCGCAGCCCCACCAGCACGTTACTTTCGAGGTAGCCATGCACTTTGTAGCGTGTAAAACTCGTAAAACTCGTGGTATTGCTCAGTCGAGTATCGTATCGAGCGTAGAAAAAATTACTGGTGGGCGACCAATATTGACCTTCGTTGGTGCCTGCCTGCCGCACGTCATTGAACCAAACGCCTACGCCTTCTTCCTTAAACCAATATTGCCAACCCAACTGGAGATTGCCAATTCTCACTTTGGCGGCAAGCGTACCCGCATTGGTCTTGTCCGAATAAGTGGTGTTGGCTAACAATCGGTTCTCCATTTCAAGCACCTTATTCAATCCTTCGTTGGTCAGTGCGATGGAAGAGTCGCCGCTGGCATTGACATTTAAATTAAAAAAGCCGCTATTGTTATGCGTATTATAAGTATTATAAAAAGAATGAGCCGCAGCATTGTTTGTAATTTGCAATCGAAAACGGTACAAATCCGCCAACGTGCTATTATCGCCTAGCGGCGTAAATGGGTCAGTGAGCGAGCGTTCGGCGTAGTCGTGCCAAAATTCGTTGCCAAAATTGGCTTCATTAGATTGGTATAGTCGAGCCGTAAACGAAGCACTCAATTGGTTGTTGGGCAATTCTACCGCTACCGTTGCATCGCCATATCGAGTATTCCATTGCCCGTAGCCTATCTCTGCGGTAGTGCCGATTTTCTTTCCTTTTGCGACAAGCTCTACTGGGTTTTTGGTATGAATACTAATCACGCCTGCAAAAGCATTTGCGCCATAAATAGTAGAAGCTGGGCCATAAATCACCTCTACGCTTTTGATATTAGAAATAGGATATTGGCGAGAAAGATAAACGATATTGCCCCAAAGGTCGTTTTCTTCCACGCCATCTACCAAAAGTAACATCCGATTCGTATTATTGGAACGGTAGCCTCGCTGATAGATATTGGAATACAAAATGCCATTGGAGCGAGAAATATCAAAGCCCGGCAAATCGTGTAGCACCGCTTCTAAATCCAAGTAGCCCCGTCTTTTTATTTCCTCTGCTGTTACTAGAATCACGCTTGCAGGTGCTTCATAAAGGTTTTCGGATATTTTAGAAACCGAAGACACTTTCGATTGCAAATCGCCCCGTTTGACTTCCTCCAACATCAGCCTAAATTGCAATAAATCATCGTTTCGGGTCTGAAAAGAAGGATTGAGATTTATCAATTGACTGACCAAAGCCCTCGCCTTTGCCATGGAATCTCGTGCAATATAAGTACTCGCCAACAGCACATAAGCATCTTCTCGATAACTTTTTTTACTAAAAGTCTTCGTGCCTTCTAAGCAGTTCTCCAAGCTGCTAATAACGGTATGGAAGTCTCCAATTTTGTAACTCTCGGTAGCCACTCGAATGCGAGCGTCGCAGCTATTTTGCGCTTGCCCGTAGATGGATACGCCTAATATGAAAATGGCTAAAATAGTTGGTTTCATTTGCGTTGATGTTTTGAGATGGTAAGTTAATTAAAAATAGTGAATCTCAAGGGGAGATTTATATGGAGTTTAAAACCATACAAAAAATAGGTTCTTTTCGTAGCATCTTCGATACATTTTTTTTTGGCCTGACTGCCAGCAGGCCTTTATTTTGTATAGTAGTATGTATTTTTTTTTTTTTTATATCAAAATACCTTTTTAATTTCTTATGAGAAAGTCCTTTATGTGCCTATTAGACTTTATTCACAAAACTAAATCCTATTACATAACTAACGGATAATGAAGATAGACAAAGCAGCTTCCTCGCTTTGTGAATAATGGCTATTGTGTTTAATATGTTTTTTCGTTTTATATGGTTTAAAATATATTGAGTTGTTGTTTTTCAACGTTCGCACAACATTACAAAAATAAATTATACAATATTGAAGCATTTTTTTGAAAAAGGTTTACCTTTGCGGAACATTTTGAAAAACACACCTGTTGGTCAGAATGCACTGTATGAAAAGCCCACGTGGCGGAATTGGTAGACGCGCAAGGTTGAGGGCCTTGTGTCCTATTTGGACGTGAAGGTTCGACTCCTTTCGTGGGCACATTTTATAGACGCAATTTGTTGTTAATCAACAGGTTGCGTTTTTTTTATTTATGCAAAAACGGTCAAGAAAACAATAAAAAAAGAAACTAATATAACCAAGATAATGTTATTTATATGAAATATAACTAAAATAACTACACCAGTCTTTCTGGTTAAAATCTTGGGTTTATGGAACTTTTATCATACTCTCGTGACCCACAAAAAATGCGTCACCACTGCCGTACATTTACCAATTTGAAGGAAGTCAAGATGCTGGCTAAAGTGCTTCGAGTGTCCTTAGAAGATTTACATCATTTTGCACACAACGGCGAATACCGCACTTTTACGGTGCCTAAATCGTCGGGAGGTGAACGCCTAATTGAAACGCCCGAGCCAAAACTCAAAACGGTACTGACACACGCTAGTCGTTTTCTAACATCTTGCTATTACTTTCAGCGCACCTCTGCCGCTTACGGATTTGTCATTAATGCCCAAAATAGCCGTGACCGCAGAAATATTGTCACCAATGCAAGAAGTCATCTCCGAAAACCCTACCTACTGAATGTGGACTTGAAGGATTTTTTTCATTCGGTGTCTTCTACCATGGTACAAGACATTTTCCTAAAACCGCCTTTCAAATTTTCACACGAACTAACATTACTGCTCACGCACTTGGTGACACACAACAACCGATTGCCAATGGGAACGCCAACTTCGCCTGTATTGTCCAATTTTGCCACTCGTACACTCGACTTTGCATTGATAAAATACGCTAAAGCCAATAGGTTTTATTTTACACGTTATGCCGATGATTTAAGTTTTTCGAGTTGGAATGCCATTACAGAAGACCATATCGAAGACATCAACCGCATTGTGCGACAATCGGGATTTGCAGTCAATGAAAAAAAGGTCATCCTCTATGGCAAAAATGACCAAAAAGAAGTCACTGGGCTGATACTTGGCGAGCGTGTGATGCTACCAGCACACTTTGTACCTGCCCTCGAAAAGGAGTTGGCGGAGCTGGAAAACGTCATTCAAATTCAAAATAGAAATGGCGAACTCTACACCGAATGGGTGGATACGTTCAAACTTCGCATCAAAGGCAAACTCAACTTCATTGCCTACATCAATGGCAAACAACATGAAGATTACACCCGATTGAATGCGGAATTTCAGAAAGCCACTCAGCCACCTCCCAACGAATTTGGAGCATATTCTTGGTTTGATTTTAATTATAAGATTTAAAAATCAATTAGGAATGGCTACCGCTATAACTGAATTCTTAACCTGCCTGTCGGCAGACAGGTTCTTAATTCTTAATTAAAATAAATGCAATTAATCTTAGATACAGCAGGACTTTCGCTCACCACTTACCGTGGTGCATTTCAAGTCATCAAGGGCGAACACCAGCGACGCATCAGCCCGAAGCGAATAACAAGCATTGCCATTACAAGTCATTGTGTGGTGCATACGCAAGCCTTAGAATTGGCAGCCAAGAATGAAATTCCAGTGATTTTGTTCAATCGTATTGGCAAGGCATATTCTCGGATGTGGTCGCCTTATTTTGTGAATTTGGCAGAGCTCAGAAAGCAGCAATGGCGATTTGGCGAAAGCACCGAAGCCACCAAATGGATTATTGATTTATTTAAAATCAAGACGGAGCAGCAATGCAATAACTTAAAATGGTTGCAGCAAAAAGTGCCTGCTCAAAAAGCGACTTTGAAAATTGCCGTCAGCCGAATGACGGCTATTCAGAGCATTATGGCACGCCATGAAAACAAGCTGCTCATGGATTGCAGAAAAAACCTAATGGGTATCGAAGGCAGCATTGCACGCATCTATTTTCGAGCATTGTCGGCTTGTATGCCCAAAGCGTACCAATTCGGGAAGCGCAGCCGCCGCCCTGCCGAAGACAAGTTCAATGCAGGCTTGAATTACTTGTACGGCATGACTTACTCCATAGTGGAAGGTGGTTTGTTTGCCGCTGGCCTCGATGGTCAGCAAGGCTTGCTGCATGCCGATGACTACAAAAAGCCAACGCTTTCTTTTGACTTGATTGAGCCTTTTCGACCGTGGATTGATAGGCTGTTGTTACAAGAGTGCTTTGATGATGCACTAGAGAAAAACTTCTTTGTAAAAAATCAGCATGGATGGTTTTTGACTAAGTATGGCAAAGGATACTTGATACCGAGATATAATGATTTTTTAGCAACACATCGAGAATTTCAGTTTAGAAACTTGAGTAATAAAAATCATATTTATCAGTTAGCTGGGCAATTAGCTAAAAAGGTTAGAACCTTTAATGCTCAACTGAATGATGAGTAAAATCTAAATTTGTAACCTCAGAAAACAGAATTTCTATAATTTAAAAACATTTGAAAATGTCGAATTACTTAGTCAGTTACTTGATATTGAAAAAAACAGTCTGCGTACAAAAATTGGCGATAGATTGATTGCCGACGGATTGGATAGAATTCAGAAATCTGTCTATTTGGGAGTAATGAATGATGATATAAAAAAAGAATTAGTCAAATGGCTAAAAAATGAATTGGCTTTAAAAGGAAACCCTAAAACGGATACCATTATCTTTTTACCAATGACAGCTCGTCAAGTTCAAGAAGCTACAATTATTGGTAATAATAATAATTATGACCTTATTCTTTTGTCAGGTGAAAATAATTCCCTACTTTTATAGCTATTATTCACAAAGCAGCGAAGCCACTTGTCTATCTTCATTATCAGTTAGTTATGTAATAGTATTTAGTTTTGTGAATAAAGTCTTATGAAGGTAATGAGGTTATTGAAAATAAACTAAAAAGTCTAGATGACATTAATTTTACACCATTGCGCACACTTTTTCGCTGGTGACATCTACTATGTAGCTCATTTTCAATAAACAATAAAATTTGGGATAAAAGTCAGCATCTAAACTGGAGTGGATTGCGACCTTCTACTTGCAATGTTGTTAAAAAATGCGACGGATAAAAGTCAGCATCTAAACTGGAGTGGATTGCGACAAACATAACCGTATCAGTTGTTATACTATCAATAGATAAAAGTCAGCATCTAAACTGGAGTGGATTGCGACAGCAAACAGAAACTTTATTATTTTGCCAAGCCAGCATAAAAGTCAGCATCTAAACTGGAGTGGATTGCGACAAGCATTTTTTTGATGGTACAAAAAACTCACCAGGATAAAAGTCAGCATCTAAACTGGAGTGGATTGCGACATGTTGTGTTGCCATTTTTTATATATGATACTGGAATAAAAGTCAGCATCTAAACTGGAGTGGATTGCGACACATAAATAAAGCTTCCCATGTTTTAATTTTTTATAAAAGTCAGCATCTAAACTGGAGTGGATTGCGACAGTGTAGCCAGCCTGACATAGTTGATCTGCAATCATAAAAGTCAGCATCTAAACTGGAGTGGATTGCGACAGCATCTCTTTCTTGCTGGATCATTTCGCAAGCGAATAAAAGTCAGCATCTAAACTGGAGTGGATTGCGACAAGCATAAGCAGTTGTGGCGAATATCATAAGCGCCAATAAAAGTCAGCATCTAAACTGGAGTGGATTGCGACATCTTTCTCATTGTCTATCTGATTTAAATGGATTATAAAAGTCAGCATCTAAACTGGAGTGGATTGCGACATCTGCCATTCTTTTTATTTAATAGAACATTAGCATAAAAGTCAGCATCTAAACTGGAGTGGATTGCGACACCACTTAGCAACATTATGGCATTTTTAGACACCTATAAAAGTCAGCATCTAAACTGGAGTGGATTGCGACAGCAAAACTACAATCCTCTTCATGAAATTCTATATATAAAAGTCAGCATCTAAACTGGAGTGGATTGCGACACCTGTGCTTATGGTAATCATTCGAGTGTTTCCAATAAAAGTCAGCATCTAAACTGGAGTGGATTGCAACACAAAGAATTTCTTGAACATGAGTAGTCCCATAAATAAAAGTCAGCATCTAAACTGGAGTGGATGAACTGTGTAAAAAAGCAAGAAAAAGCTGTTAAATTTTCGGATTTGATGGAATTTCTTGCTTTTTGACTCTATCAAGAAAAACTTGGTTAT
>CALOED010000075.1:0-9529 GCA_942492005.1 uncultured Saprospiraceae bacterium | reverse complement strand
AGCTCATATTACTTTGATGGTGGTCAAAATTGGCAAAATATTAATGCGGAAAGTTATTACACCATTCGGATAGCGGATAAAAATACCGCCTGGCTCGCAGGGCGTAGCAGAGTAGCACGCATGAAATGGTAAAAATCAAGGGATAGCAAAAATTTTAGGCTCTTTGACAATTTTTGCCAAACCATCCAATGGTGGCTTGCCCCATTGCTTTAGAGTAAGTCGAGGCAATGGGGCAAGCCACCATTGGATGAATAAAATCTACCTTTCGGGCAAAAATTGTCAAAGAACCAAATTTTAAATATTGCTATCCCATATTTCACTGACTTTTTTCCGCATTGCCTTTTTTTGAGATTGTTGTTTTTTAACCTTCAATCGTTTTTCCTTCATGCCCTTAGTTGGCTTTGTTGGAATGCGTTCTTTTTCAGGCATTAAGGCTTTTTCCAATAAGTGAATAAATTTATGCGTAGCAAATTGTTTGTTCAATAATTGGGAGCGTTTGGCTTGAGAGACTACTTGCAAAATACCATCTTTCGATATTCGATTTTGTAGTTTTTCTAGCACTATCTCTTTTTCGTCTTCCGTCAGTACATACGAATGCCGCACATCAAAATGAAGTTCCACTCTCGTTTCTACCTTATTGACGTGTTGCCCCCCTTTGCCCGAACTCCTCGACGTTTTATACTTTAATTCTTTACCAAAATCTCTATTTCTCATTCTAAAAAATCATTTAAATCACTTGTTGTCTGTCAAAACTATCAACTCTTACCACCTCAAATAAGTTCACGCTGAGATGCGGTTTACCAGTCTCTTGCCAAAGCATCCACCATTTTTAGCAATGTCGGGTTTCTAAATTCTCCAGCCATTTGCCGAATATAATCAGCCGCCAACGCAGCTTTTATGCCTGCTGCGCTCACATACAATGGCTTTTGGCTATCACCTCGAAATACTTCTATGGCGTAATCTGCCTTTTTATATTTGTTTTTCGCCACGCCAATCACTGGGATTTTGCGCCCCAAATCTTCATACAAATACGCTCCTAAGCCTTTTTTATCAGCATCCAGCCACGTGTAGCCATCTACTACGATGATGTCAATCGGTTCTGCAATCGCATCCAACAACTGCCGAATACACGGCAATTCACGTTTATAAAATTGTCCTGGCACATATTCTTCGACATTTTTCACAACGTCCTGATAAGTCAGAAATGGCTCTTCATCTGTCCAATTGCGAAATAAAACCCCACCTATACAAGCCATTGGGTCACGATAATCTACATCAAAACAAGCTATCACTTTCGTTGTATTTAGTCTTTATTAATCCCATTTTATTCCAAATTCTACATTTCAACATCAAAACAGATAAGTATCGTTCAAATTAATGAAATGTTATCTAATCTTATTATTCAAAAATATACCATTACTGTGTTATTCAAAAAAAGAGATACCGAAGTATTTGAAAATGATTAGCGTTTTATTTTATGGGTTCTTTGACAATTTTATATTATTCTTAAAATAAAATCAACTTTTTTTGATTTGGCGCATCATATTATTTTTTAGAATAAAATTTCACGAAAAGTAATTATTTCTCTTTTATTTAAAAATAAATAAGACAACACAAAATATAATTGCTTTTAAGGTTTTTATATAGATTCTCAAAAATGACCTTTCTTATAGTTTTTTTGTTAAAAAAGAAATAACATTAACCGATTTCGTATCAAATCCTAAAATGAGCATTTTAAACCATACAAAACTTAAAAACATATTAAAACCTGTCGGCAGACAGGTTTTAAAAATCGGTTCGGGTTTTGGCAATCAATTAATATCAAACATTAAAAAAATCTAAACGTAATGAGAGAAGTCTATATCGTATCAATGGCTCGCACTCCTATCGGCAATTTGAGCGGCACATTATCCAAATTTTCTGCAGTTGATTTAGGTACGCTTGCCATAAAAGCTGCCGTTGAGCGAGCAGGTATTGATAAAAATCTTATTCAGGAAGTATTTATGGGCAATGTCATTCAAGCCAATGTGGGGCAAGCTCCGGCTCGTCAGGCGGCTTTAAATGCTGGACTATCCACGAGCATTCCTTGTACTACTATCAATAAAGTATGTGCTTCGGGAATGAGATCCATCATTATGGGCGCACAGTCTATCATGTTGGGCGACAACGACATCGTCATCGCTGGCGGTATGGAAAGTATGACGAATGCGCCGCACTACATCCCTACGGGCAGAACGGGCATCAAATACGGAAATGGACAATTGATTGACGGAATTGTGCGTGATGCGTTGCAAGACCCTTATGATAAAAGTATGATGGGTAACTGCGGCGAAATATGCGCAGAAGGCGAAAACATCAGCCGAGACGAGCAAGATGCTTATGCTTTTGCTTCTTATCAGCGTGCCAGAACGGCTCATTTGAATGGCTGGTTGAACGCTGAAATCGTGCCTGTGGAAATTCCTCAACGCAAGGGCGACCCGATTGTAGTAAAAATGGATGAAGAATTGGACAACAAACGTATCAATTCTTTGGATGATATGAAAAGGCTTCGCTCTGTATTCAAAAAAGAAGGAACGATAACAGCAGGTAACGCTTCCAAAATCAACGACGGTGCTGCGGCAGTCGTCTTGATGAGCAAGGAGAAAATGGAAGAGTTGGGCGCAACGCCGCTTGCCAAAATCGTGAGTTATGCCGATGCAGCGCAAGAACCCGTTTGGTTCACTACTACGCCTTCTTTGGCTATGCCAAAAGCATTGAAAAAAGCTGGCGTTTCGATAGAAGAAGTAGATGCGTTTGAAATCAATGAAGCATTTGCAGTAGTGGCTTTAGCCAACATGAAACGCTTGAATATCGACCACAAAAAAGTAAATGTATTCGGTGGTGGTGTTTCTATTGGGCATCCTGTGGGCGTTTCGGGTTGCAGAATCGTTATGTCTTTAATTTCTGTATTGAACCAAAAAGGCGGAAAATATGGTTTAGCAGGAATTTGTAATGGCGGCGGTGGTGCTTCTGCTATGCTGATTGAAAAAATGTAACGTTGGTGAAATCTGTCTGCCGATAGGCAGGTAGTGGAAAGATGAAAGTTTTTTTAAATTTTTGAAAAAATAGGAGAAGATTTCATCTTTCCATTTTCCATCTGATAACCCATCAGAAATCTGACTTTTAAGGATTTGTTGTTCTTTTGATATAATGAGAAAGTTGTACTTTTAGTTTTGAATTTATCGTTAGTCACGAAATAGAATATTATGAAAAAGAAAAAAATTGAACTAAAAAAATTGAAAGTCAAAAGCCAAATCACTTCTCTGAACGCTGACGAAGCGCAAGAAGTAAGAGGCGGACTGGGTTTTCGACCAAACGGGAACAATCCTATTACGCCTAATCTGGGCAAAAAACTCATGTGGACAGTCACCGAACAGCGTGGCGAATTGAGCGTGCATAAGAAATTTGAGAATGATTTGAAACCTTAGTATAAAACATCAGGGTTGTGAGAAAAGAGGAACTGAAGGGTTCCTCTTTTCTTTTCTAGCTGAATAGTCAAAAAACCAAAACAATACATCTACTCCATTATTTTCAACTCATACTTTTCTTGAATAACAGCGGCAAATTTTCGGTTTTCAATCTTACTATCTAGCCACGAAATAAAATCAAAATACCTAAGCATCGGGCCTTCTTTGGGGTCTTTGAGCAATGCTAAAAAATCTTCTCGGAGTTTGATAAATTCGGCTTTTAATTCCTTTTTGGTCACAATATTTCTGGAGCGTTGAATAAATTTGAGCATTCGTTTCTCGAAAAGATACAAGCGGTTTCGGCTGCGCAAGTACCGATAAGTGGAGCGCAAGAGGTATTCCAAAAATCGAACGTCGCCCAACTCGTAATGAATAATAATTTTCACAATTCGAGCGACGGACTGTAAGTCTTGCCGTTGTATTTTCCCTTTGTAATCTATCAGTTGGTCGAGCCAATATTGAGCGTCTTCGTATCGCTCTGCGCCAAAATAGAGATAACCGTATATAAAACTATAATTGATATTGAATAAGGTTTTCTTGAATTGTAGGCGTTGTTTTTCTCGTTCGGCGATAAGCTGCACGCCTTCTTCAAATGCGCCACTTTCGGAGCAAAGCACCATTTTATTTAAATAATAATGCAAAAAAATCTTATACCTATCGTCGTGCGTAATGGGTTCTACCGCTTTGAGGCGATTTAGATTTTCTTCCACTTCGTCGTATTTTCGGAGCATTCCGCAGCTAAAAATTTGATTGGTCAGCACCGAAATATAAGTAGAAGCATCTTCTTTGAGGCGACTAGGTTCGCCTTCGAGTAGTAGAATCAATTGGTTGTTGGTGGCATAATATTTTTCGTATTCTCGATTGGAGGAATAGTAAATTCCGTAAATTCGATGATACAAAAGTTGGGCCTGATGGCTATCAGGGTAGTTTTCGGGCAGTAGCCATTCCGAAGTCATGATTTGATTGAGTTCTTCTACCTTGCTGGTGCTTCGAGCAATAGCATCTTTTTTGAGGCTTATGAGCAATTGGAAAAAAATCGTCCAATAATGGCGTTCTTTTGTTATTTTTTGCAATAGTCGTTGCTCTTCTTGATTGATGCTTTCCAGATGCTCATTCAGAAAACTGATATTAGATTCGGCATAAGCGAGGCGTTTTTCCCAATACAATGCTTCCAATATCACCAAAAATTTTTCGTATTGATATGCTATTTTTTTAATCTTTTTCAGAATGTCTTTACAATGCGCATACAACGACCTTTTAGCGAGTACTCGAACGTTGTTGAGCATCAATTTAAGTTTAAAATCAATCGACGTTTTTTCATCAAATGATTGCAAACTCTTCAATATCAGTTCATAAAGGTAGTTTTTTAGTTCCGAAAATTTTCGACTTTCTATACGTTCGCCATTATAAATAAGCGTTTTGAGCGGCGTTTCATCGTACTTTTCCTGCCTTTCGATGGCATTGAATAGCAATAAATACTTGTTGGATGTGCTGCTAGAGGTCTTCGTTGCAAATACTTTAAAGTATCGCTTCTCGGAACTTGATAGGCTTTTGACCAACTCGAATAATCTTGTAGAAGGTGTCTTAGGCATAATTTTGTCATTTTCAAGGTCTAATTTAGTAAATAAATATCAATCAGGAAACTGACATATTTCAATTAATCGGATTGTAAATACATAAAATAGGAGATACTTTTACAATATGAATAGAAATTGCCCGAAAATACATTTATAAAATTTGACTAACGACTTAAAAAAAGTAGGCCGTATTTGGAGGGCAACCTCTTGTGTCTTGTACCGAAATACGCCGAAAAGTTTACTGATTTATAACCCTAAAAAAACATTTTGAGTAACGATGATGAATATACTTTAGACTTTATTCTAAAAAAAGATGGTCTGGTAAAAAATACAACTTACTGATGATGAGTATTGTTTTTTAAATCAAAGAAAAAAAATCTGTGAAGCATGAACGCAACAAAACCTAATTCTAAGCAAGTTTACCCTTTATCGCTAGTTTACAACCGTCAGCAACAAACCAAAGCGGGAAGCAAACGCAAGATTATGCGTAGAGCTAATCCAGACAAAATCGCATTGCCAACGCTCGATGGGCTAATATTCGAAGAGGTTTGCAATATCGTTTACCTCGAAGCACAAGGCAACTACACCTATATACACTTGGCAGGCAAGAAGAAAATGTTGGTTTGTAAAACCCTCAGAGAAGTAGAAGAAGGCATCCGAACGGATAGTTTTGTGCGAGTGCATCGGTCTTTTACCGTCAATATGCACTTAGTGACTCGCTACGTGAAGGGGAAAGGAGGCTATGTAGTGATGGAAGATGGTTCTCATATAAATGTATCGGCAGGTCGTAAAAAGTCATTTATGGAAGCCGTAGAAATATTCTTTTAGAAAAAAGAAAGGCTATTTGATAAGAAATCTGATAGAAATACGCTGTTGGCTTTCTTATCATAAAAGTGTTTTAGTGAAAGAATTATTCCCCTAATTTAACATACACAGTAAACCTTGCAGTGTAAAGTCACTCCTACTCAATTGAGAGTAGGAGTTTTTTTATATTATTTTTTAGCTTTGCTCGCTTCGCTTATTGATTTCGTCTCGGATTCTTGCTGCTTGCTCATAATCTTCTTTTTCCAATACTTTCTCTAGCAAGGCTTCCAGTTCGTTGATATCCATACTTGAAATAGAAGACGAAGATTTTCGTTTTCTAGGTTTGTTGCGTTCACGAGGTTCGTCGGTTTCATCCAATACGATTCCTGCTTGGTCCAGCACAAATTCGTAAGTATAAATAGGACAATTGAAACGCACTGCCATCGCTAGCGCATCAGAAGTTCGAGAATCAATTTCAATCAAGTGTCCGTCTTTCAAACAAATCAATTGAGCATAAAAAATCCCGTCCAATAAGTTATTAATAACTATTTCTTTGAGTTCTACCTCGTAAATATCCAAAACATTTTTCATCAAATCATGCGTCAAAGGACGACTAGGATTCATGCGTTCCATCGCTACCGCTATGGCTTGTGCTTCGAATGCACCAATAACAATAGGTAAGCGTCTATTTCCACTTTGCTCTCCTAGCACGACCGCATAATTATGCGATTGCGTCAAACTGTGAGATAAAGCTACTATATCTAATTCAATTTTTTTCATTCAGGCAGAATTATCAATGTGATAATACGAATGTAAAAAACTCTAACCAATATACAAATAGTATGAATAGGCATAAAATCGTAAAACACTAACAGTCAATATTTTATTAAATATTAACCTGATTACTTTAACGTTTTAGGCCATTGCCCGTATGAAGAAATCAATATCCGTCACCTAGCACATCAACTAACCTATATGGAATAAAAGTAGAGCTTTTGAAAGTCAGAATAATTATTAAATAATTCGGTTTACATCCCTTTTCTTAAAGTTGTGCAAAAATAAACAATCTCCTCTTAAAAAGAAATTTGAACTTCAAAGGAACATCAATAAATATAAATAGCCACCTTCTGACTTCTATTTTTATAACGTCTAATTCCTTCCAAAGTTTTGAATCCAACAATTTGTAAACTTATTTATTTGCCCAACTTCATAACACGCTACATATTCCCAGTCGGGCTGAAGCAGCGTTTTTCGGTGTCCACGGTCTTGAATACCTGTATCTACGAGAAGTATAATAATGGCTTGACGGACTTCATACGGGCCGCCTACTAGATTTTCATTTGCATCTTTTATATCCGTTGCATTTTTCATAATTCGGTCCCAAGGCAAAGAATCGTCCGTGCCTTTGTGTCCAAAAAACTCATTGGTCGTCATATCCATGCCATGCAGGCGAGCCGCTTCATAAATTCCCGAATGTGGTTTCAGAATAGACAGTGCAGGCGTAGATTTGAGTACGCCGATAAGCTCAGTAGCCGCTTTTATTTCTTCTTTATAAAACTTATTCGATGCGCCACCATTATCAATTTCCTCTTGTAAGGCATTGATATAATCTTCAATAAATAACACATATCCCTTAGGATTTGAGCGCAGGAGGTTGATTTCTTCAATCATTGATTGCTCTCGCTTTGTCATAAACGCATACTCATCCAACGGTTTTTCTTCCTCTTGATTATAAATATCGGGCAATGCCTCTTCCTTCTTTTTGCGGAAAGGGTCGCCTGGTATATTTTCAGATATTTCTTCGTTGTTATTCGAGTTGCCGCCATTTTCATCGGACATATCCGTGATTTCTTTAACGCTTTTTTGAACTATCAAATCGTCCACATCATCAGTGTAGCCCACTACTTTGAGTGTAGTCGCCTCTCGATAGCCATCAAAAGTGACCAATACTTCTTTTGTAAATATTCCTGATTTCTCAATCGTCAGAATGATAAAAATTTCGCCCACCCCGTTAGGCGGTATTTCTTCATTGGCCCAATAGGGCAGAATGCACCGGCAATTCGTGCGCACATTATCTAAACGAATCGGAAAATCTCCAACATTTTCAAATGTAAACTTGAATGAATTTGGATTCTTAATTTTTACAACTTCAAAGTTATGCCTTGTAGTATCCCATTGCACAGGAGGCGCACTTTGTCCACTTGCCGTGGCAGCAATCAGTAAAATAAAAAATAGTGACAGTGTAATTCTGAACATAATACCTCTTTTTCAACTTCCTCTATTAATAATAGTTAGTTACCAAAAGCAACATCTTTTTGGGTGTAAAAATGATGGACTTTTACACTCAAAAGGCATTACTCTTTTTTTTCTTTCAAAAAAATCAATAACCGGTTGGGAGGTAGTATTTTTCTTAGCATAACGATGAGCTTTGATAGCGTTCGGGTCAGCCCCATTGACTATCAAATATTTAATCATTTTTAAATCTTCCTTTTGTATCGCAAGGTGGAGTGGCGTGAGCTTATCCGAACATTTTTTATTGACATCTATCCCTTTTTCTACCAAAAATTGAATAGACAAATGGTCCAAGCGTACTTGCTGATTCATATAATCTGATAAACAAATACTATTAATATCTACTCCCATTTTCCAACAACAAGTTCACCACCTTATAATATCTTTTTTTGAATGCCACATAAAGCGGTGTTTGTCCTTTTGGGTTCAGTGTATTCAAATTGATATTATAATTCATTAAAACCCTTATGGTTTCCACGTTATCCGATTCCAAAAAGTCAGCTATTGAAAGTTTACTAATATCAAGACCTTTATCAATCAGTTTTTGGAGTATTTCGGCTAAATCATTCTTAATACATATCTGGACGATTCTAATAACCTCTTGGTCATCTTTAAAGTTGTCTTTTGTATTATTATTTATAATATAATTTAAAATTTCATCATTCTTACTCAAAATAGCTAATAACAGCACCGTTTCGCCTTTAGTGTTCATGCTATTGGTTTTCGCACCAGCCTCTACGAGCATTTTCACCGAAAGAATATCTTCATTCTGAATCGCCTTCATCAACGGTGTAATGCTAATTGTCCATCTTGGACAAATCAAATTTGGCGTATAATTTTCTTTTAATAAAAAGTTTAGAATAGGCGTTTGTTTGGATTTTACCGCATAATAAATCGCATTTTTTGCCTCAAGGTTAATCCCTTTATCTATCAAGAATTTCACCATTTCTACATTCCCCGAATTAACAATACTTTCAATATCAAATTTTTTAATATTTGCTCCATTCGAGACTAAAAATTCGGCAAACGGCACACTCCCACATCCGTAATCCATATATCTTGTAGCTGCAAGCCATTATCCATTAATAGCTGTATTTTGTCTTTATCGCCTTGTTTAAAGATAGAAGCAAGCGATGGCTTCAATCCCTCTAGCGGCACTTTTTTATCCAACAGATAGCCTATCAATGTGCCGTCAAGCGTTGTGTTTTCAGTAGCAATGCTCAAATAGTTTTCATCCTTCGACATCGGATGATTGAGGTCTGCGCCACTAGCGACCAACATTTTTACAATCTCCAAATTATTTTTGCGAATAGCATGATAAAGCGGCGTTTGGCTAAGATAACCTTTCTG
>CALOED010000074.1:0-7102 GCA_942492005.1 uncultured Saprospiraceae bacterium | reverse complement strand
AAAAAAGCGAATAAACAACCTACTTATAAGGTATCTTCAAAGTTACCAATGTTCCGAGCGGCTCACCATTTTCTTCTAAATCGGTGATTTGCATCAATTTATTATCATCTTTTACATTTGATAATAATTTTAAACGCTTCACGGTATTGGCAATGCCCGTTGATTTATGTTTTTTGTCTCTGCCATTGTTGGCTTCGGCAGCGGCTTTTCTTCCTACGCCATTATCTTGAACCGTACAAATTAGAAAATCATCTGATTGCTCAAAGTTGATAGTCAGTTCGGAGTCGCCTATTTTGGGCATTAGCCCGTGCCAAATCGCATTCTCCAAAAATGGCTGAATTATCATCGAAGGAATTTCAATATCGTAATCACTAATATCATCGTCAAGTTCAATTTTATATTCAAATTTTCCTTCAAAACGAAGCATTTCCAATTCCAAATAGAGTTTGAGCGTTTCTATTTCTTCATTGAGCGTAATAAAAGAATGCTTTGAATTTTCTAAAACCTGGCGAATGAGTTTTGAAAACCTGGTCAAGTAATAGTTGGCAGACATTTCATCGTCCATCGTGATAAAATGCTGAATAGAGTTGAGTGCATTGAATACAAAATGCGGATTCATTTGGGCTCGCAGTGCCATTTGTTCGGATTCTACGATTTGGCGTTGGAGTTGTTCTTTGAATTTTCGATTGCGAATAGCATAAGATAAAATCAAGTAAGAGGCAAGCCCTAGGACTAGAACAGCACCTAATCGAAACCACCATTTTTCCCACCACGGAGAATAAATCGTAAAAGAAATATCGGCAGAAAACTTACTTTCTTCGCCATCCACATTGATGGCTTTTACTTTAAATTTATAAAAACCCGGCTGCAAATCAGGGTATTGCACCTCAGGAACATTCGAATAATGCCAACCTGTATCAATGCCTTCCATCGTGTACATATAGCGGATTCGGTTGCCGCTTTGGTACGAAATGCCCGTATATTCTATATGGATATGATTTTCATTATAGTCTAAATGGTAAGCATCTTGAATACCAAGATACTCTTCCGAAACCCTGATGCTAGTGATGTAAATAGGTGGTGAGATGCTTTTGTGTTGTCCTTTTTTGGCTTCAAAATAGGATAAACCTGCCGACGTAGCGACCCATACCTTGCCGTTATCGGCATGAATGCCTCGGATGTCATTGGAAGCTAAATTGTCAGCTTGCGAATAATTGGTCAAGTTAAAAATAGAAGTACTATTTTTTTCTATTTGAAACTGGCTAATGCCCGCACTCGCAGCCATCCAAACGGTATTGTTTTCTTTTTCAATAAATAACGCCCGACACACATTACCTACTAATCCGCCCCTTCGCTGCGTGAGATGAAATAACTCTGTGCCTCGTTTCAAAATCAGTCCATTGCCTGTGCATATACAAAGCGTTCCATCAGAAGTTTGCTTCAAATCAGAAACCTTATAACCCAATACTTCATCTTCAGATTTTAAGTAAACCGTTGTGTCGCCATTATAAAAATACATTCCTTTATTAGAACCTATCCAAACCGTCCCGTCGTCATTGGGTAGAATGGCAGTAGCTCGCCGATTCCAAATCTGCTCCGTCTTACCATTTTTATAAATCTTAAATACGCCGCTGCTAGTAGCAGCATATATATTTTTGTCTTTATCTTCGTCTAATGACTTTACATTGCTCTCCGAAAAATTGATTGACTTACCAAATACCTTCAATCCTGCGTCGCTGCTGGCCCATATATTTTTTTGATTATCTACAAGAATATCCGAAATCCTGTTGTAGCTTTTCCCCTTTACTGGAGGGATATTGTATTGCTGAGTGACCTTTCCTTTACTAATGACGCTGATATTGCCATCTCTGCCGCCCACGTAAATATCTCCTTGCTTATCTACGGTTACAGAATACAAATCATCAGAACTCAACCCTTGTTTGGTAGTAAAAGTCAAAACTTCGTTGGGTTGCTTCATATATACGCCATTGCCGAGCGTCGAGAACCATTGATTGCCTTCATTGTCTTCTAAAAAGGAAGACACGGCATTTTTTTTGAGTAAGGTTTTAGAAAGCGTAGGATTGGTCAGGAACTCACTGACCAAAAATATACCATTACCGCCCGACGAACCGAGCCACAATTGGCCTTTTTCGTTGAGGAATAGCGGAGACAATGCAGTAGCACCAATGGTTTTAGAATCAAAAACTGGCGTGTAAGTATCATTTGTATAATGATAAATCAAGTCGGAATTCTTAGCATTTGTACCCAAAATCACCTCATCATTTACAAAATACAAGGTGTTTATTTCAGTATCAAAAATAGTTTTAATGGTGAGTTTTTGAGCTTGAATGTCGTATATAAAAGCGGCTTGATTAGTGAAAATACACATTTGCCCATCAGAAAGTTCTTGAAAACCCGTAACGCTCAATTTGTTTACCTCCGAGGCTAATTGCTGCGTTTCGATGTGTTTTTTTAATATTTTTTTCATCCTACTGCCCTTTACTTTAATCACTTCGTGGTCTTGCGTAAGTACCATAAAGCCATGACTCGACAAGGCAAAGTAAACGTTCTGTTGGCTATCTTCTACAATATAATCTGCCCAAGAAGGGGAAGTCATTTCGGTTAAAATCGGGTCAATGGTTTCATCATATACTACCCCATTTTGGAAATAGGAGTACTTCCCATTGAAGGCTCGCATCCAAATCCGCTGTTGGCTGTCTTCGTAAAGTCCAAAAATTTCGTTGGCTGCCAAACCGTCCTCCATCGTGAAATTTTGGACATATTCGCCATCATATCGACTCAACCCCGCCTCAGAGGCAAACCAAATATACTTTTTACTATCCTGAAAAACTTGATATACCGTAGAACTCGGCAATTCGGTAGAAGCATTGAGATGGCGAAACTTTATCTCTTGTGCTGCAATCAGATTGGGCAAAAGTAAGGCAATTACAAGGGCGTATAAGGTAATTTTATTCATTTTAATCGGTGTATTCGGCGGCGCACTCTCTAGTCTTTAACGTAAATTATTGTACGAAAATATATATGAATAGGTTATAAAAGTATAAAAAAAGTAGCACTCAGCTATTATTTGAGTTTTTTATGAATGTTTCATCTTGTTTTTATATTCTAATGCAAGACTTCAATTCTTGAATTGTAATACAATCTCTCTTAATGTATAGTTTTTGTTTAAAATGAAGCTAAGTCTAATATTGGGAATTTTTCTCAAAAAAGTCAATTTAGTGTATTGTGTAAATGTGTAAGTGTTTGATTTGTAATGATTTATTGTTTTGGCATTGCGATTGCAAACTATTGATTAAAGAAACAAAGCTATTTTTTGAAATAGTTACCAAACAATAAATAAAGAAAAACAGCTATTATGAAATTAACAACTACTACACTTAGCACAAAATTTTATATCATATTATTATTGAACTTAGGATGTATTTCGTTGGCAACAGCTAACAGCAATCCAGTCAATGACGATAAACTTCCGAAGCCTATTTCTTATGATTATTCGGGCTATTGCGTTGAGATATTAGAGGCAGATAAAGAAGTAAAACAAGACAACATTATATTTATTACTATGTCGGCAGTTTCAACACGGATCTGGCTAAAAGCTATATGGAAAAAGTCATATTATCTCGCTATCCAAAGGCTATTATCGCACGATTTGAAAAAGGCGTTCGGATAGATTTGGACGAATAGCAGAAAAATTTGTGGCATTAGGAATGATGAGGTCAAAGACTACGATTAGAAAAATTTATAGAACTACTTTAGCTATATAAACCACTCACACACACTACTCTAAACCATTTATCTTGGCAGCACGTCGTGAAGGCGTGCATTGCCGAGAATAACGAACCACTGACGACATGAAAAATTTAGTTTAGGATTTTGATTAACATAGAATGAGTTAAGTAATTGATTTTCTCATAATTTGATTTCATGAGTTGCCTTTAGCGAGGCGACTCATTTTTATTTCAGGTAGAGCCAGCGTTCAGCTTGCCTTTGTAATAAATATCCTCGATGTAGCACGAACCGATTGCGCATTCTACACCAAGGATATTTATAAAATGGTTAATACGGTCACGCGTTTCCGCCATGATTGTTGCCGGAATATTTGTGCAACAAAATGGTCATATTTCGGAGCAATCGCCACGATGAGTTTGCCGTCATAAAACAGCCGATTATCCCGGCGCAACGCCTTTTACGTTGGTATGAAATTCTACTTCCACTTCGCCCGTTTCAAAGCAGTGAGTTTGCCCATTGCGCCAGCGTCGCTATTTGATGTGTGCGAGCTTCTGATCCCATTCGAATATCATATTCTGCATTGATGCCGCCAACTTTCATCGTATTTTTGAGTAATTCGATCCATTTTGCCCAATACCACTAGTGATTGCTCTGGGGATGATTTTCGTCATGCTGGAAAACCCAATCTAATACCCAAACCTTTGCGTTGCCCGCTGGGATGGTATAAAACGGGATAACCAGCGTGTTTGCCTAAGATTGTCCCGTTTTTATCCACAAAGTTGCCGCCTTTTACTCGTTCCTCTAGTCCATCTACTCGATGCTTCAAGAAGTTTCGGTAATCGTTGTCTGGCACAAAACAGATTTCGTAACTCTCTGCTTTTTTAGAAAATTCTTCGTAGCCCAAATCGTGAGCAAGTTGGCGCACTTCCGATTTTAGCATATTACCAATAGGGAATTTGGTGCGAGCCAAACACTCCTGACTTACGCCCCAAAGCACATACGATTGGTCTTTTTTCGCATCTCGACTTTTAGAAATATAGTGTCGCCCATTGCTCTCATTGATAACGGCGTAGTGTCCCGTTACGATAAATTCGCAATCCAACGCATCCGCTTTTTTGAGCAAAGCATTCCATTTGATGTGCGTATTGCAGAGTACGCAAGGGTTTGGCGTGCGCCCCGAAAGGTATTCGCCTACAAAATTATCAATCACATATTCGCCAAAATCTTCTCGAATATCTACTATAAAATGGTGGAAACCTCTATCTACGGCTATCGCTCGGGCATCATTGATGGAATCTAAACTACAACAGCCTGTTTCTTTTTTAGAACTGCCAGAGTTGGCATAATCCCAAGTTTTCATGGTAATACCTATGACTTCATAGCCCTCTTCGTGCATCATCAATGCCGCAACCGTGCTATCTATTCCTCCGCTCATTGCCACTAAAACTCGACCTTTTTTACTCATTAAAAACTGTATTTGCTGAAATTTTGCTTTTGCTAAACGCTAAATGTTTAGTAAAAGTAAAACTTCTAATAAAACTTATTAAATTATTTCATATATGATAAAAATGTCACGATAAACCGTACATTTACATTACAATACTAAAAAGAACATCAAGGGAACAAAGTTAAGACAAATTGAGTTTGATTTTGCTCGAATATTTTCGGCAAAAGCAAGATTTTAGTAAAATGATATAAACAAACAAGTAAATGAAGTATTTTTCGGTATTGATATTGTTGGTGCTATGCACAACACTTCAAGCACAAAACGACTGTTCTGATGTTAAAAAAGCACAAATACTAACCAATACTTTCCAGTGTCAATGGCAATTTTTTGAACTAAAAGACACCGTGCAAGCCATCGTGATAAGACACGAGAAGGCGTATGTGCCGTGTGCATTCAAGACTTCTGCTTCTGTAACCATCCTACAATCGGGCAATGATACCTTTCGAGTAATAGACGTTTGTAACCTCGAAACCTACAAAATAGGCGCAAAAGTTAGGGTTTCCGCTATCTCTACGCCACATTATAAAGTGTCTATTCCTACTTATTTTTATAAAGATGCCACCAAAAATACTTACGTTTATCGCTGCAATGAATACGACGAAACGGTACTTCGCACCACATGGGGACACATCACCGTACCTACTCCTAAGCTAAAAACAACCAGCTCCAAAGCGAGAAAGGATGTGGTTAAAAGCCATTTTTGAGAAACGTAGTGCGAACATCCGGTTCGTTCAGCTTAACTTCTATGAATAGGGAAAACCTAATGTTTGCACTAAATTTATTGCATTTTGGAATTATTTACCACGACTTTGAGTTGTGGAATAAATGAAAATATATCAAATCTCCAGCATTGGAACATTTCACACCAACCACAACGAAGACTGTCTTACCATTAATGAAATTGGAAATAACAAACGCTTGATAGCCGTTATGGATGGCTGCTCAATGGGAATAGAGAGTCATTTTGCATCGAATTCTTATAGGTAAGGTTTTAAGAAAAATAACGAAAGAAATCAGTTTTCGAGATTTTAGAGAACAAAAAACAAGAACGCTAGAAGCATCTTTAGAGGAAACCACGTAGGCAATTAGTCTCCATGAATTGGCGCGTTTTTTAAAAGTAGATTTACACGCCTGAAAAAGTCGAACTTTTGTAGCACTTTGTAATTCAGCTGGAGCTGTAAGTGTGCGCGAAGCCGAGAAGCGGAAATTTTAGCCATAGGAGCGATGGGCTGATTTGTAGCAGTGGGCAGTATTTCGAATACGGACAAGATAATAAACTGACTATTTGGGTTATCAGCCTTAAAGAGTCATTTGATGAATGGTTTGCCGCCTACCACCAGATTAGAGTTTAAAAACATTCAAAAGATTTGAGTATTTCAACAGATGAACATTACATTTAGCCTTTTTGACAACCACGAGAAGATGCAATCGAAGAAAAAGAATGGGGTTGATTTTGCTAAGAAATCGCAATGGAGAAAACGAAAATATGCTACATCGAAAATTAGTGGAATTGGAAAATAATTTTGGGCTGAAACTGATACGGATTATCCATTGTGAGAATTATTATGAAAAATAAATGTTTTAAAACTATCATCAATGTTTAAACAATCTTTAAATTACAAAATACAGTAGTTTTCGTATTCAAAACTATACAAAAGCCATAGAAAATGAGTCTAATTATTTTCAAAACCAAGAGGAATTTAGGAAATGGCGCCGTACGAAAACTATGACAAAGAAACGGAATTTTAAGAAGGTATTAGTAAAAAGCGACTAAAAAACTTTCCGGTGACATGGTCGGAGTCGGTGGATGGGGAAGGATTTGTTACGGCTGATATGATGGGCTTC
>CALOED010000073.1:0-2826 GCA_942492005.1 uncultured Saprospiraceae bacterium | reverse complement strand
TTCAATCCCAATGAAATTTTGATTGGCTCACGAGAACACAAAGACTCAAAGGTAGATGGCAGAGGGAGGAGAATCGTCGGTTTGATGTTCAACTTCGTGACGCAAATCATGACTTCGCTCACCGTTCGAGATACGCAATGCGGCTTCAAGTTATATCCTTTGGCAGTAGCCAAAACGTTATTTGCCAATATGAAAGTCAAAGGCTGGGCGCACGATGTCGAGCTTTTGTATAAAGCGCAACTCGACAATATCAAAGTCTCTTCGATGCCTGTAACGTGGAAACACGTAGAGGATTCCAAAATCCAGGTCTGGAAAGATGGTATTGGAATGGTACTGACTACCATTTTTACGGCATGGCGCATCAGATTAGATTGGTTTATCGGTCAGCCTATCCGAGAAATGGGCAAAAAAATTGAAGGCAAAGAATCTTCTATTTATCGTTTGTTATTTACCGTTCTGACGATTGGTTTGTTGTTTTTAATGCCTATGTTGAGCCATGATTATGGCGTAACGGGCGATGAATACGCTCAAAAAGTATATGGCGAACTTATCGTTAAGCATTTTGAAACTGGCGGAAAATACGTCGTAGAAGGCGGAAAATACAAAGGGCAGAATGCACTCACAATGGAGCCAAACCTTTGGTACTATGGCGGTTTATTTGATTTTATTGCGGCAAAAACCTATTTCACTTTTGGCACAGACCCTTATCAAACTCGACATTTTCTGAATGCGTTGGTAGGTTTTCTGCTCATGCTCTTCACGGGCTTGCTCGCCAAAGAAATCACAGGAAGCTGGAAAGTTGCCTTTCTCGCCTTGCTGATGATTGCCCTTTCGCCACGTATTTTTGGGCATTCGATGAACAATCCAAAGGATATTCCTTTCGCAGCAGCTTATATTTTTACGCTGCTCAATCTCATACGGTTTGTCAAACAACTCCCCAAACCTGGCGCAAAAACCATTATTTATTTAATCATTGGTATTGGAGCGGCTATCGGGATTCGTATTGGTGGTTTGCTTTTGGTGGCTTATTTGGGCTTATTTACAGGCGTTGCGTTCTTGTGGGAACAGCAGTTGCGCAAAAAACTCACTCATATTCCTACGCTCGGTCAAGTCGCATTTTATGGCGTTTTGATTGCATTTTTAGGATTCTTGGTCGGTATTATGAATTGGCCTTTTGCCTTAGAAGACCCCATTGCAAATGCTATGAAATCATTGGAAGAAATGTCCAATTTCGATTGGGGGATTCAGATGATGTACGAAGGCAAGCACCTTTGGTCTGACCAATTGCCGTGGTATTATATTCCAAAATGGATGTTGATGTCTGCGCCAATTGCAGCATTAATCGGTATGATTTTGTTCATTCCTGTTATTTTAAAAGATAAAAAAAGAGATGTATTACTGACGGGTTTAGTGGTCTTTGCGGGCATTTTTCCAGTGGCTTACGCTTTGTCGCAAGGCTCATCTTTATATGATGGAATGCGTCACTTTTTGTTCGTGTATCCCGTTTTGGTCGTTGTAGGGGCTTATGGCTGGGGACGCTTGACCGAACTCATGGACAACCGTGCCGTAGGATTGGCGAGTGCTATTGTTCCAGTGCTTTTGTTGGCATTGCCTGCGATGTGGATGGTCAAAAATCATCCTTATGAATATACTTACGTCAATGAACTTTATGGCGGCACAAAGGCTTCGGAGGCAACTTATGAGACAGATTATTGGATGACTTCCGTGAAAGACCTTTGCGAATGGTTCGTTAAAAACGTGCCAGAGGCGACTTCGGAGGCAGGCGTAACCGTCACGATGTCGTCGCACAACGAAGCGGCTAAATACTATTTCAAAAAACTCAACTCCAACGTCCGAGTGCTTTGGCAACGCTACCCTGAACGAGACCGAAAAGACACTTGGGATTATGCGATATATTTCGCTCGTTTTCGAGATGTTGGGCATCTGAAAAGCGGTGCATGGCTCTCTTATGAAGTCTTGCACGAAGAGAAAGTGGATGGCGTAACCGTTGGTGCAATTTTGAAAAAAGGCGATAGCAAATTGGGAGAAGGCAGAAAAGCCCTCAACGAAAATCGCATTCAAGATGCCATTAACATTTTGAATGAGGAAGTAAAAAAACATCCTAAAAACGAACTTGCATGGCTCGCTTTGGCGGATGCGTACAACCGCAATCGAGATTTTCAGAATATGAATAGAGCCGTAGATGGCGCATTGAAACTTTCAGATTCTCACGTTACAACTATTGCTAACAAAGGCTTGCGCTACTTTAGCGAATATGAAGCGACTCGTGCTACTGCGCCAAATCCAATGCTTTTGGATAGTGCGACGTATTATTATGAAAAAGCAGTGGATGTTAATTATAAGTTCACGATGGGTTATTATTATTTGGCGTTCTGTTATGCCAATAAGAATGACAATGCGAAAGTAATGGATGCGGTGGAACAGTTTGCAATTAATAATGGTAATTATCCGCAAGCGTATGATATTGGAATAAGAGCGGCGCAGCAGATGCAAGACAATATTCGATTAAAGTATTTTCAGGCAAGAAAAGCGATGGTGCAGCAAAATTATCAGCAAGCGATTCAATTGACTAATGAGATTTATAACGCTCGACCGAGTTATAAACCGGGTGCGGAGTTGAAAGCGTTTTTTGATGATTTGATTGAAAAGCAGCAAAATGGGCAACAACAACCGCCTCAGCAGAAATAGCGTTTTGTAGAAATCCGCACTTCAAATAAAAAGAGTGTTGCTTATTCAGTTTTGAATGGGCAACACTCTTTTTATTTTTAAATCAAGGCTGTTTAACTTGATGCTTTTCGAGTATTT
>CALOED010000072.1:0-2210 GCA_942492005.1 uncultured Saprospiraceae bacterium | reverse complement strand
ACACCGCCTTTGTGACGAGCGAATCCCCAACCATAAATACTTCCGACATTTACCTCCTCTACGCTATCAATCACGCCACTTTCTAAGCACCTCAATGCTTCGAGTGCTTGCACAAACATCAAGCGTTCATAAATATCTTGCGCTGAAAACACCTGCGTTTTTTCATGGAAATGCACCACCAAATCTTTCCAGAGTAATGCGCCTTCGTCAGTATAATCATAAAATCCTGCTTTGCTCCATTTGCCGCTTCGCCCAAACTCATTCACCATTTTTCGCATCACATCCAACTCTTCCTTGTACCAATACTTCGGAAAAAACTTCATCTTTCGCTCTTCAAACATCAACGTATTGGCTATTGAAATTTCGTCCATCATCGCCAAAGGAAATTCCTTCTAATTGCATCCCCGATTTAACTGCTGTTTGCTCAATAATACTCGGAAGGCAACCGTCTTTGAGTATCGCAATACCTTCCAAAGCGTAGGCTTCCATTACTCTAGTGGTAAAAAATCCACGTCGGTCTCGTATCACGATAGGTATTCTCCTGATTTTTCGTACAAAATCAATTGCCTTAGCCACCGTTTCTTTAGACGTTTGTACGCCTTGTATCACTTCTACAATGCGAGTACTTTCCACTGGATGAAAAAATTTCAGCCCAATAAAATTCTCTGGCATGGTGGATTCTTTCGCCAATTTGGAAATGGATAAACTCGATGTATTGCTCGCAAACATTGCATATTCATCCATGTAGCTAGAGGCTTCTTTTATCACTTTCGTTTTCACCGAAACGTTTTCAAATACCGCCTCTAACACCAAATCACATTCCTCAAAATCGCTCACCAAGTCCGTTGGTGTTATCTTTTCTAATGCTTTATCGACTTCATTAGAAGTTATAAATTGGCTTTTTTGCTTCGCTTCTAAAATCTTTTTAGCTCGCAATTTTCCCCTATCCGCAATAGGCATAGATACGTCTTTCAAAACCACCTCTACGCCCACCAAAGCGGAAATAGTAGCAATTGCCGACCCCATCTGCCCCGCTCCTATCACGCCTATTTTGCGAGGGCGAAATCGTCCAAAACCTTTGGGGCGTGCAATTCCTTTTTTAATTGCTTTCAAATCATACCAAAATACTTTGGTCATATTCTTTGCCGTCTGATGCGTTACGATTTGAGTAAAATACCGGCTCTCAATCCTATTTGCGGTATCAAAATCCAATGAAATGCTATTGACCATAATATCAAAAATAGCCGTCACCGCAGGATGGTTGCGTTTGTATTTTTTGAGTAATTGAGCCGAAGTTTTAGCAATCCATTTACCCGTTTTTCGCTCTTGCACATTCATCGAGCTATACGCTCCTCCACGTTTATCCCAAGGCTGTTGCGTCTTAGGATGCTCACAAATCCAGCTTCGAGCGTACTCAATGAGTTCTTTTTGAGTATTCACCAACTTATCCAGCATTCCTACGTGCAGTGCCTCCGACGGGCGCAACAATCGCCCATCTACCAAAAGCGGCAACGCTTGCTCTACGCCCAGTAGCCACGTCAAGCGAGATATTCCACCGCCACCCGAAATCAAACCCAATTTGACTTCGGGCAGTCCTATCAATATCTTCGGGTCGTTTAAGCCTACTCGATGGTGGCAGGCAAGCGTCAATTCGTAGCCTGCCCCTGTTGCCGACCCATTAATCGCCGCTACTACTGGCACGCCTAATGTTTCTAACCTTCTGTAAATATGCTTGAGTTCTTGGGTGCCTTCATACACTTCTTGGGCATTTTCGAGCGTAGCTTGGTATAAATAGTCCAGTTTTCCGCCTTCCAAAAATCGCTTTTTTTCCGACGTAATAATAATGCCTTTTAGCTTGCCAGTATCAGCTTGCTTCGTCAAGTAATCCAATACTGGTACAAAGGCTTTTATGATATTATGATTGACAATGTTGGTATTCTGACCTTCCATATCTAAAGTCAAAACCACAATATTGTCTATATTTTTTTTGTATTTAATCATGTTTGATTGTTATGATTGTTTGATTGTTGAGACTTTCCTGCTATCAAACTATTTCAATAATTGTTGCACTTCCCATGCCTCCGCTTGTTCCCATTGCGACCAAACCTTTTTTCAATCCTCGTCGGATGAGTTCATCCATGAGCTTACCAATGAGCATTGCGCCCGTAGCTCCTAAAGGATGCCCAAAGGCAATTGCTCCACCATTTACA
>CALOED010000071.1:0-26835 GCA_942492005.1 uncultured Saprospiraceae bacterium | reverse complement strand
ACCAAGCCAGCCCGACGCACACTTACGAAGAACCCGGAAATTATTCCTTGATTCTCCAAGTCATTTCGCCAACAGGTTGTTTTGAAGAACAAGTGTTCGATGATTTGGTAGTAGTCAATCCAAATCCCGTTGCAGCGTTCAGTCATTTGCCAGAGCGTCCAACGAATTTTGACCCAACGGTTCAGTTCAGAGACGAGTCGCAAGATGCCGTAGCATGGGAATGGTACTTTGGAGACGGAGGCACTTCCATTGAGCAAAATCCAACACATACTTATGCCGATACTGGCTTGCATACAGTAATGCTAGTTGTAACGCATCCGGCAGGTTGTACGGATACGCTTACTCAAACGGTGGATATTGTTCCAGATTTTACCTACTATCTACCAAATGCCTTTACGCCAAATGAAGATGGTAAAAATGATGGCTTTCGTGGCGTAGGTGAATTATTTGCAGTTTCTAATTATAAAATGCAAATTTGGGCTCGCTGGGGCGAACTTATTTTTGAAAGTTCTGACCCAACTCGGGCTTGGAACGGCAGAAAAGGGAATACAGGTGCAATGGTTCAAAATGGGGTTTATGTCTGTGTGGTCACTTTAACTGGGCCACGAGGAAAGACTTATGAATACAAAACTTTTGCTACCGTAGTCAGATAATTCGATAGAATCAGTAAATGGTTTTTTGGCTATCAAAGCTAGGAAACCATTTACTCATTTATTCAACTCATTTTACACAAACCATGGTTTTAGAACTAAAAGACGCATCCATATATCAGGGCAATCAAATTATTTTGAATGATGTGAATTTGACTTTAAACAAAGGCGAATTTACTTATCTTATTGGAGAGACAGGAAGCGGAAAATCTAGTTTATTGAAAACACTCTACGGTGAATTGCCACTCAAAGAAGGTTATGGAAAGGTTGTGGATTTTGATTTAAGGTCGCTTACACCAAAACAAATTCCTTTTCTACGACGTAAAATAGGAATTGTCTTTCAAGATTTTAGGCTGCTGACAGATAGGAATGTAGAAGAAAATCTTCGATTTGTATTGAAAGCAACAGGTTGGAAAAATAAAGAAAATATCCAACTCCGTATCACAGATGTCTTAGAAAGAGTTGGCCTAAAAACCAAAGCCCTAAAAATGCCTTTTGAACTTTCTGGAGGCGAACAACAACGAATCGTCATTGCAAGAGCATTATTAAATAAACCCGAAATCATCTTAGCGGACGAACCTACGGGCAACTTAGACCCCAATACTTCCGATAAAATCATCCTTCTATTGAAAGAAATTGCACAAAAATACAAAGTAGCTGTACTTATGGCTACTCACGATTATACCATTCTTGAAAAATTCCCATCCCAAATCCTTCGTTGTCAGGATGGTAGAATATTGAGCGAACAACGCCTTCTATTATAAAATTTTACCGTTCATTCGCTATTTTTTTGGTTAAAGTTTTGATATTTAATGATATATATTTATATTCATAATGTAATAAAACTACCTTACTACCTTTCATATCTAATTGATTATCAAACTTAAATGCGAAAGAGAATTGTCATGCCAAAATAAAAAAACCTTAACAAAGTGTTAAGGATACCTAAGTGCATCGCTATGTGCTTTGTATTTTTTGTTTATGGTATAAATTATCTTAGCTTTACTCTTAACTTTTAGGCATAATTTATTGAAATACAAATATAAAGTCCCTTAACTACGAGCAATTAATCTATATTTTACAATCTTGCTCTTATATTTTTTTATAAAAAGACAAACGGAAACAAACTTAAATTTCATTCAGAAACGAACTTGTATATCCATGAAAATTTATACAACCTTTTTTATACTTATAACTATTCTCCTTACTTCTAGTTGTGAGTTATCTAAATACACTTCTAATAATTCTGACATCCCAGAAGCTAGAAAAGTATATAAAATAGCAGCAATTCCGGCAGGTCCCGTGGACGATGAGACTTCTTACAATAAAATGCAAGAGCTAAAAAGTGTCTCTATCAATCCTGATAGTATAAAGACAACGGAAGCTGTAATTGATATGGATGATGCGGCGTTTAATGCCATTATCAATCGAAAAGAAACTAAACTTTTGGAAGAAGCCGCTCAACAACAAGCTGCGAGTGCTTCTATTCAGCGTCAGAAAAAAGCGGAGCAAGAGAGAATTTCCGAATATGAAGCCAAACAAGCTGAAAAAAGAAGAAGATTAGCTGCTAAAGTATTGGCTGCCCGTCAAGCTGCACAACAAGCAAAATCAAAAGCACAAGACGGTAGCGGAGTGGAATTGGCTGAAGAAGAACCAACTAATGAAATAGTAGCAAGAGATATAGATGATGGAGAGCTAAGTTATAAAGAAAAGTTAGCTAAACGCCTCGCTGAAAAAAATGCGGCTAAAGACGAAACAGATGTTGTCATTAATGATAAAAGTAATACCAACCTCGAAAAAGATATAACAGTCACTACTTATGATAAGCCTGTTTCAAAAGCAGAAATTGACGCAGCTAAGAAAAAAGAAGAAAAAGCTCGATTAGCTAAAATCGAAGCCGATAAGGAACAAAAACGTAAAGAAGCGGAAGCCCTCGCACTTGCCGAACAGAAACGAAAGGCAGACGAAGCGGCAGCAAAAGCGAAAGAAGAAAAAGCTCGATTAGCTAAAATCGAAGCCGACAAGGAACAAAAACGTAAAGAAGCAGAAGCCCTCGCACTTGCCGAACAGAAACGAAAGGCAGACGAAGCGGCAGCAAAAGCGAAAGAAGAAAAAGCTCGATTAGCTAAAATCGAAGCCGACAAGGAACAAAAACGTAAAGAAGCAGAAGCCCTCGCACTTGCCGAACAGAAACGAAAGGCAGACGAAGCAGCAGCAAAAGCGAAAGAAGAAAAAGCTCGATTAGCTAAAATCGAAGCCGATAAAGAACAAAAACGTAAAGAAGCGGAAGCCCTCGCTCTTGCCGAACAGAAACGAAAGGCAGACGAAGCGGCAGCAAAAGCGAAAGAAGAAGAAGCTCGATTAGCTAAAATCGAAGCCGATAAAGAACAAAAACGTAAAGAAGCGGAAGCCCTCGCACTTGCCGAACAGAAAAGAAAGGCAGACGAAGCGGCAGCAAAAGCGAAAGAAGAAAAAGCTCGATTAGCTAAAATCGAAGCCGATAAAGAACAAAAACGTAAAGAAGCGGAAGCCCTCGCACTTGCCGAACAGAAACGAAAGGCAGACGAAGCGGCAGCAAAAGCGAAAGAAGAAGCTCGATTAGCTAAAATCGAAGCCGATAAGGAACAAAAACGTAAAGAAGCAGAAGCTCTAGCTCTTGCCGAACAGAAACGAAAGGCAGACGAAGCGGCAGCAAAAGCGAAAGAAGAAGCTCGATTAGCTAAAATCGAAGCGGATAAGGAACAAAAACGTATAGAAGCGGAAGCTCTAGCTCTTGCCGAACAGAAACGAAAGGCAGACGAAGCGGCGGCAAAAGCGAAAGAAGAAAAAGCTCGATTAGCTAAAATCGAAGCCGATAAAGAACAAAAACGTAAAGAAGCGGAAGCCCTCGCTCTTGCCGAACAGAAACGAAAGGCAGACGAAGCGGCGGCAAAAGCGAAAGAAGAAAAAGCTCGATTAGCTAAAATCGAAGCGGACAAGGAACAAAAACGTAAAGAAGCGGAAGCTCTAGCTCTTGCCGAACAGAAAAGAAAGGCAGACGAAGCGGCGGCAAAAGCGAAAGAAGAAAAAGCTCGATTAGCTAAAATCGAAGCCGATAAAGAACAAAAACGTAAAGAAGCGGAAGCCCTCGCTCTTGCCGAACAGAAACGAAAGGCAGACGAAGCGGCGGCAAAAGCGAAAGAAGAAAAAGCTCGATTAGCTAAAATCGAAGCGGACAAGGAACAAAAACGTAAAGAAGCGGAAGCTCTCAGCTCTTGCCGAACAGAAAAGAAAGGCAGACGAAGCGGCAGCAAAAGCGAAAGAAGAAGAAGCTCGATTAGCTAAAATCGAAGCCGACAAGGAACAAAAACGTAAAGAAGCGGAAGCTCTAGCTCTTGCCGAACAGAAACGAAAGGCAGACGAAGCGGCAGCAAAAGCGAAAGAAGAAGAAGCTCGATTAGCTAAAATCGAAGCCGACAAGGAACAAAAACGTAAAGAAGCAGAAGCTCTAGCACTTGCCGAACAGAAACGAAAGGCAGACGAAGCGGCAACAAAAGCGAAAGAAGAAGAGGCTCGATTAGCTAAAATCGAAGCGGACAAGGAACAAAAACGTAAAGAAGCGGAAGCTCTAGCTCTTGCCGAACAGAAAAGAATGGCAGACGAAGCGGCAGCAAAAGCGAAAGAAGAAGAAGCTCGATTAGCTAAAATCGAAGCCGACAAGGAACAAAAACGTAAAGAAGCGGAAGCTCTAGCTCTTGCCGAACAGAAGAAATTAGAAGCTGTGGCTAAAGCAAAAGCGAAAGAAGAGGCTCGTTTGAAAAAGGAAGCCGAAAAATTAGCGAAAGCTAAAGCAAAGGAAGAAACTCGCAAAAAGAAAGAAGCCGAAAAACTGGCGAAGAAAAAGGCGAAAGAAGAAAAAGCTCGACTAGCAAAAATCGAAGCGGATAAGGAACAAAAACGCAAAGAAGCAGAAGCTCTCGCACTTGCCGAACAGAAAAAATTAGAAGAAGCGACTGCTAAAAAACGTGCCGAAGCGGTTAAAAAAGCAGAAGAAAATGCTCAACGTCTTGCTCAACTTGAAAAAGAAAGAAAGGCGAAAGAAGAAAAAGCTAAATTAGAAAATACCGATAAAGGAGATGAAGCGGGTAAAATTGTTTCTAAAACTTCGGAAGCTGCCAAAAGACGTGTAGAGCGTATGGCTGAACAAAAAGCTAATAAAGAAGAAGAGGCTAACGCAGTAAAAGAACCCGAAGCTCCCGTTGTTGAAAAAACGCTTGCGCCTTCCGAACAAAAATTGAGACCGTTTTATTTTCCAATGGACGAACTCAAAAATGGTAAGGCTTACCAGTATATTGCTGGCGGCACAAATCCCGATACGACTTATCGCTTAATGCGTGCTATGAATTTAGGCGGTCAAATGTTTTTAATTACAGAAGAATATAACCGTAACTTTGAGCCGAAAAATATCAAAAAGGAGCATATCACAGATAATGGCGTTTTTGTAAAAACATTCAGCAGTTACGAAAGTGATGGTTTGGATAAAGAAAAAATAGTTTGTGGTGTGGATGCCGATGATTATATCACGTGGGGCATGAAGGCAGGTGATAAATCTTATGTTCAATATAATTTCAATAGCAAGTTTTATCCGAATTTCGATGTAGTTGTGAAGAAAAATATTGAGCTTTTGAAAGACGATGAAACCATCGAATACAATGGACAACAACTAAAAGTAATTACAGTAAAAGATGCAGAAATTACTGTTTTTACCAATCATAAAAAGGTTTCGGAAGAAAGATATAAACTAGAATATATCAATAAATATGCGGAAGGCGTTGGTTTAGTGGAGTATGCCATCCAAATGGTTAATCACCCTACGGAGGTCGCTCGTACCTATCAATTGTCTCAAGTGATGTCTTATAGTGATTGGTCTCAAATTGCTAAAAAACGTAATCCGAAGAGTAATTAAATTCATTGAGAATTACACAACATCACTCCTTTTACAAAAAAGAACCTTCTGACTCTTAAAATCAGAAGGTTCTTTTTTGATTCAATATGATTTGGGTTGGTAAAAAAGAAATGTTGAAATAATTGAGTTGCCGCTGTTTATCTGCACTATTACCTGCCAATATTTCACTATTCCAACCAAGCCAAATCATATAAAGGTTCTTTACATTTAGAAGATTTTTAAGTTAATCTTCCTCATTATTCAAATCCGTCCAACCGATTTTTACAGAACAATTTTCGCAAAGTTTCTTTTCTAATCGGTCTAAAATTCGGCCATTTCCGCCATAGTTGCGCATCAAGCAATAGTCTTCCTTCGTGCAATGATTTAGCCCCAGAGTATGCCCAACTTCATGAATCACCACTTTTTTGAAGCGTCGAATAAACTGAGCGTCTGAATTGGCGTATCGTTTGATTCGGTAGGTAGAAATAACGCTGGCAGGTCCATGTCGGTCAGATTTGCCAACTACGGGGTAACTACTGCCTTCGTCTTTTTCGTTTGAAATAATATCTTTGGATGTGAAACCTATCACTTTATCAAATTCCGACGTTCGCATTTCTTTTTGGTAAGCTAATATTTGTTCGGTTTGATATTGTCTTTTGGCTTTATAATAAGCGGTTCTCGGCAACCTTCTATGTTCTAATATTTTCACATCATAGCCATAAAAGTCTTCAATCGCTTTTTTTGCCATATTGAGCTGAACGGTGTCAAATTTACCATAAGGCATCAGCGCAATTCTTTGTGCGCCAGTATCATACACGGAAACGCCTCCATCACAAGCTAAGATAAACAACATCAAAGCCAGCCCTATAACTCTAAAAATAATATTATTCATTCTTCTTTTTCTTCTAAGAGAAACACCTGACTTGCAACTAAAAACACTACTCGCTTTTTTTCCTTTCTGCCAGTGTTTTTTTCAATTCTAAATACAAATCATTAATATCTGTATGCCATTTTCGGATGGTTTTATCCTCGCTCAATGCAAATACGTATTTATCATTTTTACTAAAATCAATATCGTGAATCCAATTATCCGTTCCTTCTAGCACTATCCTATCTTCCCCCTGTGGCGGATTCCATGTAGAAATATTCCATAATTTGCCATTGCCGTCGTTGCTACAACTGACGAGTTGATTGCCCGTTTTATTGAATTTAATAGCCGTAACGGGCGATTTATGCTCCGCTCCTACTATCTTGCCGTTGCCTGCAAGGTGATGAATTTCCACTACGCCAGCCCAATTGCTAAAAGCCAACTTATCTTCTTTTAGTGTAAAAATAGCTCTAATTACTTTTGCAGAACGATAAAATTTTGACGGATAATCGCCATTTATTTTGGCTACGCTTTTGGCGTTGCTATTATAAAATGTCGAATACAAATCTATGCCTCTATTGGTACAAACTGCTAAGTATTTACCGGTGTGACTAAAATTCACATAATTATTTTGTGCTTCATTTTTCCAAATTTCTTCAATGATTTTACCCTTTTTACTCATTTCATATACGTAAAATGAACTAGACGTATTAAATGACATATATATAATATTGCTCACGCCTGGGTCGGGGTCAGCAAAAGTAATAGATAGAATAATTCCACCAAAATCATTTTCACCTTTATCAAACAATTCTATCGGCGAATAAATCCCGTTGATATTGCGCCATGCCAGCATTTTGCCACTCAAAGTGCCTGCCACCAGCAAATTTCCATCAGGCGAAAATCGCATTGCTCGCACTTCTTCGTTGATTTTTAAAGTCTGTTGCAAACTTGGATTTTCGTTGCGAATGATATTGATTTGCCCTTTTTTGCGTCCTCGATATATCGAAAAAGCAATATCGCCAGTTACCTTATTCACCTCTAAATCTTTGGCGAGAAAGGGGTTTTGAGCAAACAAATTCCGTCGAGTTCGATTCCTTCCTTTTAAGGTTTCAAGCGACTGATTTAGAGCTTTGTAAATAGCCGAAGAATACTCAAATCCGCCACTCTTTTTATTGTCTTCATAAGCCTTTATTGCAAATTCCGCTGCTTTTTCAAATTGGTCATCTTGCAATAACACACTGGATTTACCTGCCGCTACTTGTGCCAAATTTTTAGCTAACTCGGCTTCTGCCCTTTTAGTCTGAAATTTTGCAATTCTCGTATTTTCTTCGGCTACTATTGTTTGTTCTTTTGCAATTTTGGTTTGTGCTTTTGCAATTTCAGCTTGATTTAAAGCATCCTCTTTTGCTTTACTTTCAGCATCCTGCGCCTTCAATGCTTTCTCCGTTTCTCTAATCGCTATCAATCTTGCCGCATCTGCTTTATTTCTCTCCTCAACGGCTAACTTTTGTTGCCGCAATGCTTCAAGTTTTGCTATTTCGGACGAGTCTCTCGCTACCAGGGCAATCTGCTTTCGCTCTAAAGCTACCTCTGTTTGCTGTTGAGCCACCAGTTTAGCCGAATCCGCTTCTATTTTCTTTTTGATGGCTTCCTGTCTTTGGGCTTCTGCCTTAAAATACATCACGCCCGACAAAAGCATCAACCCCGTAATCAAAATCACTGTGCCAATAGCCGCACGCCTCAATAACATTCTAAAACGCCTTCTTTTTTCTCGTTTTATGCGGCTGGCTTCCACCATTTCCTCTTCTTGCTTCGTCCAAAGTCGCATCCCTTGTGCGCCCATTTCTACCAAATGCAAGTCATTGCTATCCAGTAAGTTATCTGGGTTTCGTTCGTAATTCGGTAGCTTATTGCCCATTACTCGATAAGCTCGCTGCCCAGGCAAGTCCGAATTTCTAACATAATCTTTTACCAAAGGAGCAATCGTATCATGCGCCAAACCTGAGCGTCCAGTTCCTGCATCGGTCAGCAAATACAACTCTTTCAGTTTAGAAACCAAACCATCCAAAACATCAGCCCTGTGCTGATAACGTTCTCGAATATCTTCCAAATCTCTCGCTCCTGCCGTTCCCATTTTAGTGGTATGGAAATTTAGAATATCCAATGCCAAACCAGATTCTACCAAAGAAGGATTCCAAACTGCCAACTTTTCCATCTGCTGCTCAAAAAAATCATCCATCAGGATACCTTCTTTTTTGAGTTGTTGATAATTGTTGATGGTAAATTTTCGTTCTTCGTCCTGTTCCGTCATTTTCCACATCTTGGTGAGTAGGATTTGCAAAACGGGCGCAATTGCAGAATCTTTATCTTCCAATAGGTCGTCGGCAATAATTTCGGGTAAATTTTCTTCTATGGTCAGGCGGTAGCGTTTGCTCAAACGCTCATTACTCGTCAATCCCAACACCACTTCCTCGATGTCCGATTTCGATAATTGTTTTAAAAAAATCTCTTCTCTTGGAATTTGAAGCGTTTTGCAACCTTCGTCTATTTCTGGATGGTACTCTTTTCGATAAGCTAAAATCAATTTGCCTTTAGGCTGCGTATGCGGATTTTTAAAAATAACCTGAATATCTTTCAAAAACTCCTCTAGCTCATCAGGATTCTCCGAATTTGGCTTTGTAAATACTTCTTCTACTTGGTCCAGCAAGATGATTAAAGGTTCTCCAGCAGCTTCTTCCAGTGCTTTCCATTTCTTGAAAATCACGGAAACATCGCCGTCATCTTCTTCATTTATCACTTCATGAACGGTGTGTTTCATTCGCATTCTATCCAAAAAATGCTGCACTTCTCCTTTCAACTCTTCATCCAACTGAGGCATGACGCTTGCAATAGGAGCGATTTTTTCTAAAAATTCATTATTGCTCTCATTCTCTTCTTGAGGCATTTTTTCTTCCAAATTGGGGTTTGCTGCCAAACCTAAGGCTTCTCGCAATGTTCCCAACAAACCAATTGTTTGGTCTCTTCTGGTATAAACGACTGTGTTTTTTTGTTCTAATCGTGGCAAAACGCCCGAATCCAGCATGGAAGATTTTCCAACGCCCGATTGTCCATAAAACAAAATTACCGGAGCTGCCTTGGGGTCTGTGGTTCGATTGTATAAATCTCGAATATATTTGGCACGACCAAAAAACACTTCTGCGTGTTCTTCTTTGTAGCGTTCCAAAAATCGGAAAGGTTGTTCTGGTAAGTTGTGTTTTTGAGGCAAATTGGGCAAGCCAAAAAGCGGATTGTTTACCGCCATGGGCAAGTTCCAATCTTTGACGATTTCAGCCCCTTGGCGAATCTGCATATCCCACGGAAAATCGCTGCTTTTGTCCCTTCTTAGTTTTAGCCCTTTGCGCTGTTTGGTATCTTTTTTTGTTTTGACTACATCTATGGCTTGCAGCCATGCTTGGTCAATCGTGTTGCCCGTAGCTATTCCATTATAAAATCTGACAGCCAGTTCGGTCGCTACATCATCTCTGATAGCAGTTGCCGTTCCTACTACGGCTGGCACGCCCTCTTCTATCAATTCCAATGCTTGCTGCTGCGAAGAACAACCATTAAAAAAGACGAGTTTCAAAGAATTTTGTTTGCCAAAAAACGGGACTAAACCCTCGCTATTAGAATAACCATGACCACCCTCTACCGTTTCGAGCATCAATTGTGTGCCGCTCGCATGACCGCCATAATGAAAAACCGCTATCCTATCTTTATAATAAGGGTCTTGAAAAACATCAAAAATATTATCGACCGTAGCAGCCGTTCGCTCCACGACTTCGCACAAACCCGCCTTCACCGCCTGCGCCAAAGCATTGCGGATGCCATGAAGCTCTTTTGGCAAATTGCGCAAATACAAAGCGTCGTCTTCTTTGTCGTTGGCAAAAGCAAGAAATATGACAGGTTTTTTATTTTTCATGTTAGGCTAGAGTTGCATTAAACAAATATAAATTAAATCAATATGATTATTTTATAATATGATGTAATCTATTTGTTAATATTTCAAATATAAAAAAAACTCACCTACATGACATTAGAGCGACTAGAATATTTTTAACATTTGCTGATTTTCATAAATAACATTAGACTTTATTCTAAAAAAAATGGCTTGGTGCAAAATGTAATATACTCTGGTTTTGAGTAGTTTTGCGTGCGCTGTACACCAAACAAAATATTGTCCATTAAACTTGTAGCGGTTATAGTAGTCATAATTCGTAGTCATAATTTCGGATGTTTTCTTACGCTTATAATCAAATTTATGAAATATAAAATTTTACTCTTACTAGCAGGATTTTTCATTTTAAATAGCCTAAAAGCGCAAACTCCTTTTGTGTGCGATGGCTCATTTTATTTGGCATTATCCAACGGAGGAAGCAGTCAGATGTATCGAGTAACGATTGATAATGTGACAGGAAACGTTCTTTTTAATCCTTTGGCGAATAATGCAGGCGTGGGTTTGAATGGAATTGGCTATCGAATAACGGATAATTTCATATATGGCGTAAATCCCAATTCGAGGGATTTATATCAAATAGATGCGAATGGTCAAGCCTTTTTTCAAGCCAATCTCAATTTATCTTCTGCTTATAGCTACGTAGCTGGCGATATTACGCCCGATGGCGATACGCTCATCCTTTTGGGCGCAACTAGCAATCCTAGCGGTGATAAGGTTTTATACAAAGTGGATTTATCTAGCCCATCTTTTGCGGCTACTTCCGTCAATCTAATTGCTCAATCCACAGGTAGCGCACCTACTTTCAGAAGTGCCGACATTGCCATTGACCCTACTTCGGGTGTAATTTATGGCTTTTCGGGTTCCAAATTGGTGATTTATGATAGCAATACAGGCGTAATTGATGATGTGTCTTTTCCAAATGTAACTACTACGGATATTTTGGGTGCAACTTTTTTTGATGCCTTCGGCAATCTCAAGGCTTACGGCAGAACGCCTGGCAACTCTACTCAACAGACTTTTTTTGAGGTAAATAAAAATACAGGTGCTATCACTTCTGTCACTAACGGGCCTAGTGCTTCGGGCAATGATGGTTGTTCTTGTCCTTATACTATTAAAATTCAAAAAACAGCCAACGTGGATACCGTTGAGCAATGTGGGCGCATTATTTTTGATTTTAAAATAGTGAACGCATCGGGAATTGATAGGAACGGGATAGACTTGCAAGATGTGATGCCGCCTGATTTTACAGTTACTCAAATTATCAGCAATCCGTTTGGTGGCACTGTGACAGGCATCGGGACGAATACGCTTAACATCACCGATATGCTCGTGCCGATTGGCGAAAACACCATTCAAGTGGAAGCCAAAATATCCAATACGGCTATTGGTACATTTTTCAATCAAGCTATTTTGTTTGACTTGCCTGCGGCTTTAGGTGGCACGGCAGTTTCGGATTATCCTGTTACCGTTCTGGTGGACGACCCTACGCCTATCGTTGTCGTTCCGCATAGTATGCAAGTGCAAGCCACTGGAGATACCACAATTTGCTTTGGTGCATCCTTTGCGCAATTGGGCGTGCAAGTTACCAATGGGACTAATCCGCCTTATACTTACAATTGGTCGCCTTCTACGGATTTGAGTTCTCCCACCGCTCAATCGCCTATTTCTACTACCGATGGGACTATCACTTATTCCGTAACCGTTACAGACGACGAAGGCTGTTTTGCTTCCGATGATGTCACGGTGAGTGTAGATACATTATCTATTTTTCTTGGGAATGACACCACGATTTGCATTAATGATTCGGTGCTTTTAAGTGCTGCCTATCCTGCTCTGGACGGCATTCAAGTGCTTTGGAGCGATGGCTCGACGGACACGACTTATCTTGCGCCCGGCACAGGTACATATTGGGTGAGGCTGACAGATGCTTGTGGAAATATTTCGTCGGATACGATTCATATCACGGAATCTTACACGAACGTTCTGACTTCGATGAGTGCTACGCCTGTCAGTTGTTTTGGAGGAAATGACGGTACGGCTTCGGTCGTTGCGACTCAAGGTACATCGCCTTTTACCTATCAATGGACAAATACGCAGACCTCTAGCAATATTTCCATTTTAATAGCTGGTATTTATAAAGTGACGGTTATAGATGCTAATCAGTGCCGAAATGTCAATCAAATCAGCGTCAATCAGCCGCCAGATATACTCACGACCATGACTTTATTGGATTCTGCGAGTTGTTTTGGCAATTCGGATGGTTCGGCAATAGTCGCTGCTTCGGGTGGTGTTGGTGGGTTTATCTACGCTTGGAGTACCGTGCCTAGTCAGACTTCGACTGTTGCTACCAATTTATTTGGCCCTTCGACTTATACCGTGCAAGTCATGGATGCCAATCAATGTATTAAAACAGATACCATTAGCATTCCTTCTCCGCCTGTATTATCTGTGAATGCGTCTAGTGCTGGCACTATTTGTTTTGGTCAAAATGATGCCATTGCGATGGCTACGCCTAGTGGCGGAACGCCTGGCTACTCCTTCCTTTGGGATGCGAATGCCATGAATCAAACAGGAAATCAAGCTACTCAACTAGCGGCAGGTATTTATTTCGTAACGGTAACGGATTTTAATGGTTGCGAAGCGAGTACGGCATTGACTGTTGGAGATGCTGCGCCATTAGATTTTGAGTTCGAGACCAAACTGCCTTCTTGTTTTGGTGATGCGGATGGTGTCGTTTACGTTGGATTGAATAATGGTTTAGCACCTTATCAATTTAGATGGTTTAATAATTCCACGAATGATAGTATTCCCAATTTGGCGGCAGGCAGCTATTCGGTGACGGTAACGGACGGCAATGGCTGTGTAGAAAGTGATACTGTTGAATTAAAAGAACCTGGCTTGCTCAATGTTCAGGTCAATACAACGGATTTATCGTGCTATCAGAGCAAAGACGGTCAAATATATATGCTTCCGATTGGCGGAACGCCTTTATATGAATATAGTATTGATGGCGAAAACTTCTCTAATGCCAATATCATTCATGGCTTATCGGCGGGCAGTTATCCGATTATGATTCGTGATAGTTTTGATTGCGAGTCGAGTACGTTTGTGACTTTATTTGAGCCCAATGAACTGATTCTCAATGCTGGCGAAGATTTGACTATTGAGCAAGGAGATAGCGTTTTGTTGGAAGCACTGACTTCTACTGATAGCAGCAATTTGATGTTTATCTGGACGGAGCAGTTCGTTAGAAATAGTCTAAGTTGCGATACTTGCCGCACGCCTTTTGCGTCGCCTTTGGCTGAGTTGTTTTATACGATTACCGTGGTAGATTCTAAGGATTGTGTGGCAAAAGATGGTATTTGGGTGCGTGTGAATACGAATAGAACGGTCTATGTGCCAAGTGGGTTTACGCCAAATGGCGACCAAACGAATGATATTTTTCTAATTCATGGCGTGGATGGCACTCAAATTTTATCATTCAAAATTTTTGACCGCTGGGGCGAATTGATGTTTCAGCAAGAAAACTTCCCTGTCAATGATTTGAACTTCGGCTGGGATGGCACTTTCAGGGGCGAAAAAATGGATACCAACGTTTTTGCTTGGACGGTTGAGGTGTTGTTCGTAGATGGCGAACGCAGGCAGTTTTCGGGGAATGTGACTTTGGTGCGGTAAATACTACCGTGTTTCAAAATTTATTTAAGGTAAAAATGGCGTAGCCATGTTCATATTTGTAGCGAGATTTAATCGGGATTTACAAAAGGGCTTTAGCCTTAAATATATTGAAAATCAAACATATACAAATATGGTCAGAGTTACCACAGCAATTCCCCATAAGGAAAAAAGATAGCGAAAATATAAGGTAGCGCATACTACTATGCTACGAAAAGAACCTATTTTTTGTATGGTTTTAAAAAGGGCTTTCTCATAAAAATGAAAATCGTCACGATTTTTTTCTCTGGTTCTTTGACAATTTTTGCCCGAAAGGTAGATTTTATTCATCCAATGGTGGTTTGGCAAAAATCGTCACGATTTTTTTCTCTTTTATACCCAAAATATTTTATGAGAAAGCCCTTCACTGTTTTATTACAAAATGAGTATGGATTCAATTTTAACAATGCGCCATTCCAATATTATTTCTAAAAAATTGAAACTTCAACTATTTAATCCTATTTTTAAAATAACCAATCAGTACTTCTGCCGCCAATTTATAATCATTGTGATTATTAACAATCATATCCGCAACGGGGCGATAAGGCGCAATATATTTATCAAAAGCAGGCGAAACGTGGTTTTCGTAACGATACAACACATCCTCCACAGGGTTTTTTCGATCGTCTTTATCCCTTTTTATCCTACGAATGATTTTTAATTCTTCTTTCGCATCTATAAAAACTTTCAAATCCAACAGATGGCGCACATCTTCAAAATGAAAGATAAAAATACCCTCCACGATGATAATCGGCGCAGGATGAAAGGTTAAAGTTTTAGGCGTTGCTTGCGCATTATTATAGACATATTCTTGGCGTTGAATGCTTTTACCGCTCAACAATAGGCTAATATCTTTTGCAAATGCTTCGTGATTGAAACTCGTAGGCAAATCAAAATTCTTAATCCCATGCTCGTCCGTGAACTGCTGCTCTCGAGGGTGATAATAGTCGTCTTGCGAAATCACACAAAGTTCTTCTTTAGAGAACGCTTCTGCTATTGCTCTCAAAAAAACAGTTTTTCCGCTGCCACTGCCACCTGTAATGCCTACTATAAATGGTTTTTCGCTCATTATAAATATTGTATTTGAAAATGTTCGACGCTAATTCTGAAAATAAATCAATTATTCAAAGTTGAAATTTCATATTAAAACCACAAAATTAAATTTCACAACGAAGTAATGAAAATTTATAGGTCTATTTTGCTAGTTTTGTTTTTTCAATTTCAAAAAATTTGGTTTTGGTGTAGATTTAAAAAATAATCCATTCAAAGGATAATGCATACCTTTGAATGCTGCCCGATGCCAAATAAAACCTGTAAAAATGCTAATAGACATACTGAGAGGCTTATTAGGAATCGTCGTTTTACTTGCTATTTGCTTCGTTTTATCATCTAATCGAAAAGCTATCAACTGGAAACTCGTTGGTATTGGCGTTGGACTTCAAGTCGTTTTAGGCGTATTTATTTTACTTGTTCCAGGCGTTTCTAATATTTTTGACAGTATCGCTAATTTTTTTGTAGCCATCCTCAATTTCTCCGAAGCGGGCGCAAAATTCATTTTTGGAGATATGTTGATTAATGGCGAAATTGCCAATATTGGCTCGGATGGCACTAACAATCCTCTATCCGTAGGTTATATTTTTGCATTTCGAGTGTTGCCAACTATCGTTTTCTTCTCCGCATTTTCTGCTATTCTTTACTATTTAGGCATTTTACAATGGATTATCAAAGGCATGGCATGGGCAATGAGCAAATTCATGGGCTTATCTGGGCCTGAAAGTTTGGCAATGGCGGCAAATATCTTTATTGGTCAGACGGAAGCTCCTTTGGTGATTAAGCCTTACCTCGAAAAAATGACCAAATCAGAAATTCTTTGCCTCATGGCTGGTGGTATGGCAACTATCGCAGGTGGTGTTTTTGCGGCTTATATGGGTTTCTTAGGTGGCGGAGACCCTGAACTAGAGCGATATTTTGCCAAACACCTCCTCACGGCTTCTATTATGTCTGCGCCTGCGGCTATCGTGGCGGCTAAAATACTTTTCCCTGAAGTCAATAAAGAAGCAATTAGCAGAAGTTTGGACATTCCTCGACAAGAAGTGGGGACCAATTTATTGGATGCTATCTCTCGTGGTACGACCGATGGGGTAAAACTTGCCGTGAACGTCGGTGCAATGTTGCTCGTATTCACTGCCCTTATGAGTATGCTCAACTATATGTTTATTGAGTTTATTGGCTCTTGGACGGGCTGGAACGAAAGAGTAATAGCGGCAACAGATGGTCGATTTCAAGGTTTCGACTTTACCTATTTCTTAGGTTTAGTCTTTGCGCCTGTTGCGTGGCTCATTGGTACACCTGACCAAGATTTGCTCGTGATGGGACAATTGCTCGGACAAAAAACGGTATTAAACGAATTTTTCGCTTATGCGCAACTGCCTAGCGTAACGCTTACGCCAAAATCTACTATCTTGGCAACTTACGCCCTTTGTGGTTTTGCCAATTTTGCCTCTATTGGTATTCAGATTGGCGGCATTGGCGTTTTGGCTCCAGGGCAACGAAAAACACTTTCAGAATTTGGGATAAAAGCACTTATTGCCGGTACAGTCGCTTGTCTGATGACGGCTGCTATTGCTGGTTTTTTGGTGCAAACCTCATAATGGTTTTTAATGAAATAATATTTGGTGGCTAATGAAACTAGAGTTTTCGTTATCCATCAAAAACACAATCAATAAAACATCAAAGCTGCAATTACTCGTAATTACTAAAAACGAGCTATCCTAAAGTGTAATGATTAAAGATAGCTTTTGATTTTTATATAGAAACAAATTCTTCTTTTGTCACAATAAACGCTAGCTTTCATCTATTTTATTAAAACTTGGAACACACATTGCACCCCTATTTATAAACTAAAAAGAACGTATGAGAATAAAAACCATATTCCTACTACTCATCATTGCATTGCCAACGCTGGCGCAAGAAAAAATAGATGGCTGGCTCGTTTTCAATACCAGCAACTCTAGCTTGCCCAACAATCATGTGCGTGACATTGCTTTTGATAGAAAAGGCTACTTGTGGGTAGCTACTTGGGGCGGTGGGCTGGCCAAATTCAATCAAGATGATGGCGAATGGAAACTATACAATCAGACTAATTCTGGTATTCCGGGCAGTAGAATCAACCAAATAGATATTGCTAAAGATGGTAAAATTTGGATGGCTGCAGCCGATGGTGGTTTTGGATATTTTGATGGCAGAGAGACATGGGAATCTGTAAAAATGCCCGATGGCGTGAAACCTCAGTCTATTGCCGTGAATAATAATGGCGTAGTGCTTATCGGTACGCTCAAAGACGGTCTTTATATTTATAGCAAAGATAAAATCCTTTCCAAAATTTGGGGCGAAGCCAACAACCTCGATTATATTATTTCTGATATTGATTTCGATGACAAAGATAATGCTTTAGTTTGCACCAAATTTGGGATGTTGCGTTTTTCCAAAATTCCGGGCGGAATGTACACTTCGGTTCATAAAAAGCTATGCAGTTTTCATACCTATAAAGTAGCTTATGATAAAAAAAATGATGTAATTTGGGCAATAGAAGGCGATAATTCGAAAGTAGTCAAATACTCTGGCGGTCGCTGGAAATTATTTAGCGAGAGTACACCCGATATTTATATGTCATTGAACGACAAAACCGAAACTTACCATGCCAGCGAGCTTACTTTGGTCAATAGCCGAAAATATTCTGTGGCGATGGGTACGGCTTACTTTGGTGGCATTGCCGTGTATGGTGGAAGATTTTGGGGCGCAATTTTTACGCCTTATTCGGATGTAAGAATGACGGGCGGCATAGAAGCGATGGCGCAAGACAAAAGAGATGCACTATGGGTTGGGACGTGGCACAGAGGCCTCATGGTAAAAGTGGGCGACGATATAGACCTCACAAGCGATGAAGAAGAATTGCCCGATGATGAAAAAGATGCCATAATAGCTCACATAAAGGCACAAATACAACTGGTACGCACTCGAAAAGTAGAAGTAGTGGATACTTTGTATTGCGGCACCAGAGAGGTTGAAATATTGATTTGGGATACTCAAAAAATAGATGGCGATACGGTTTCTTTGATGCTCAATGGAAAATTCATCCTCGAAAATCATGCACTCACCAAACAGCCTTACAGGATAAGAACTACCCTTTCGGGCAAAAGAAATAAATTGATTCTCTATGCGCACAATCTTGGCGAAGTGCCTCCCAATACAGCTACGATTTCTATTCTGGATTTAGGACAACAAAAGGAAGTCACCCTGATGTCGGATAAAAAAAATGCGCAAGCCGTTTTGGTTATTCACGATGTCTTAAAATCCAAACAAGCAAAAGTAGAGGAAGACGAAAAAAAAGAAAAGGACGATAACGACAAAAGTAAAAGCCAACTTATCTTTCGATAAATTGGCTAGATTATAATTCTAAAATTCAGAATACAGGGGAGAGATTTTATATACTTTGCTTTTGAGAAAATTGAAATAATATGATTTTATAACTTTATTTCTGATGCTCTATCCCTATCTACGAAGTAAATGTCTTTTCAGTTTTCTCATTATTATTTTTTTTAAAAATTTTATACCAACTTATCCTAACCTCCTTGCTATTTCTTAGCAAAACATCCCTTTATTCATTCGTCACTTCATTTCAAATATCCATAAAAAATAAGTGCCATACCTCTCAATATCTATCAATTTGGTGCATTTCGCATGATTTTCATACGTTCGCCTATCTAGCGTAAAGTTTACTGATATAAATGAAAGGGCTTAAAACAAATAAAAATGGTCAAAGCTCTTTTTGTTTTCCTAAAAGAAAGAAAAAAAATAAATATTAATTATTTAGATATAATTGATATTTTTCATAGCTTTGATATTAATTATCCTGATTGTAACGGATTGCAGTGATGGCAAAATTCACATATAGCAACCCTAAAAGGGTTGAATATGAGTAACCACAGGTGTAACCTGTGGCTAAAAATGATTGCTTTTAATAACTACGAAGTAGTTAAACACTAAAGAATAGCTGTTTTGAGATGTTTAACTACTTCGTAGTTGTAAAAAACGTATTCCTAACCACAGGTTTAGACCTGTGGCTACTCATATTTAACCCCTTCAGGGTTATTTTTCCTTTCACTGCAATCCGTTACAATCAGTAATTATCTAACATTCAAATATTTATGAAATACTTTACAACATTACTATTTGCGCTAATATTGGCTATTACTACATTTGGGCAAAGCAAATACCCTACTACACACATCTATGTGTTGGATATGGTAAGAGTTGGACAAGATTATTTTAAGTTCGTTAATCCTATTTTTGTCAATTCTGACAATAAAGATGGGTATAATAATCAGCCTTATTTTATTAATGATAACGAACTGGTCATCACATCTCAAAGAGACGGCAAACAAACCGATATATATAAATACGATTTTAAGAACTTCACCTCTACTCGATTGACGAATACCGAGAAAGTTTCAGAATTTTCTCCCATGTCTATACCTGGCACTAAAGCCATTTCTACGGTTTGTATTGAAGAGGACGGCTCTACGCAGCGATTGTGGAGATGTCGACTTTGGCAGAAAACTAAGCCGAACGCCGCTTTTAAATAATGTAAAAGGTGTTGGATATTACGATTGGATAAATAATCGCCAGACAGCATTATTTATGGTAGCAGAGCCTAATCGTTTGGAAATAGCGACTATTAGCTCTCAGCAAACGGTCAGATATGCTACTAATATTGGCAGATGTATCAAAACGTTAAATAATGGAGATTTGGTTTTTGTAAAAAAATCGGATAGCGATGCCGTTTTAAAGCGTTTTGATGTCGATAATCTTGACATTTCAACTATTGCGCCTACACTAACGGATAGCGAAGATTTTACCGTTTTGCCCGATAACACCATACTTATGGCAAGAGGAGACAAATTGTATAAATTGAATGCTGACCGAGACAGACAATGGACTTTGGTTGGTAACTTCGAGAATTTTAATATCTCTAAAATCACAAGAATAGCCGTAAGTAAGAATAAAATAGCTCTTGTAGCTAGCCCTCGCTAACCATATTTTCAATTAAAAAAATCAGCAAAGCTCTAATATGGCTTTGCTGAAAACAGCTCATTAAACTATAAGTGCTTTTTGTCATTTGGATAGAAATCATAACTGGTTTTGCTATCACTTATCTTTTTTATTCTTTTTAAAAAGAGTAAAATATTATTATAATATATTAATTATTTTTAATATATTTGAGCCTAACAAATAGATATTTAGGCTTTATACAGCTACCCAACGAGTAAATACAAAATAAAAAACCTTCACCTTCTTTAGACTTTGATTCTAAAACAATTTTGTTTTAGATAGGAAACCTTTATTCCACTAACCTGTAAATTTGTATAGGCTATGAAACAAAACTTTAGCATTTTAATTCTACTAATTACTATTATTCTAACGAATACGGGCTTTATCAATCACACGCCTACTAATGATGATGAGCAAAAATATTACGCATTGGTCATTGCCATTGACGAATACAAAAGTAATGATTGGGCACCACTCAAAACACCTGTAAACGACGCAAACGCACTGAAAGACGTGCTTTTGGGTAAATATGGCTTTGAGGAAGTAATATATCTATATGACGAAGACGCTACTCGTGCCAATATTATCAACTATTTAGATAAGTTGGCTCAAAATGTTACTTCTAATGACAATATTCTTGTCTATTTTTCTGGACACGGTATAGAAATCGGTAACGAAGGCTACTGGGTGCCTGCCGACGCTAAAAGCAAAGACCGTTCAGAGTTGATACCAAATTCAGAAATCAAAACAGCATTATCCAAAACCGAAAGCAAACACGCTGTGGTGATGGTAGATGCTTGTTTTAGCGGCACTATTTTTAAATCCTCTAGCCTATTTGTAGAAAACGACGGCTCTCCTGATTATTATAAAAAAGTAGATGCTTTGGTTTCTCGTCAAGCGATTACGGCTGGCGGTTTGGAGCCTGTTTTGGACGGACAAGGCGAGCATTCTATTTTCGCTAAATACTTAATCAAGTATTTGAAAAAGAATCAAAAACCAGTATTCGATGTTGGAGAATTATACGAAATGTTAAAATACCCGGTGCAAGCTAATTCACCTAATATTCCACGTTTTGGACACATTCAAAATACAGGTCACGAAGGCGGACAATTCACTTTCAGAATCAATAAAGAGAGTTTGTCGCAATGTAACTTTAGCGGTGTAAAAATCAAAGAAGGCGATAAAATTGTTTTTCCAGAGGATGGAGGTACGCTTCACGCTTTGGTAAACGAATACGACAAAAAAGTAAATTATCAGTGGGTAAAAGGCTCTGCTGCTATGGAAACCGAAGTTACGCCTGACCTAAAAGTTACAGAAAGTGGCACTTATTCTATTATTGTAACTACGGACGACGATTGTTCGGATGCAGCAGTAGTAGAAGTAGTAATTGCATTACCCGATGTAGAAGTACAAATCAAAGAAGGTAGTGAAGTAACATTTACTAACCTCGGCACGCTTCACGCTATTCTTTCAGATAATAACGAGGATTTGGTATATGAATGGTCAAAAAATAACTTTATTATAGGCAGAGATGCTCAATTGACTGTAACCGAATCTGGCATATATCAAGTGAATATTCGCTTGAAAGATGGTAGAAAGATAGCAACTTCTTCTACTTCTGTTTCCATAAAAGATAGAACTTACACTGTACGAATAGGCGATAATATGGCTCGAATAGCTCGCAAATTCTATGGTGACGCAAGTAAAGAAGAGTATTTATATAGAGTAAATGCAGATAAGATAAAGAAAGGCGAACTTTTGAGAGTAGGCACAGAACTGCTTGTACCTGTGATAGATAAACAGGTAGAAAACGCACCTGTTCCTAATTCAAATACTCGAATTTATATTGCAGCCAATCAAGATATGCCTCCTTTCAGCCAAGTAGGTTTGTACCAAAATGGTATGCTTACCGAGTCCGTCAAAGAGACTTTCAAAGAAGGTGGCCAAGTCCCTATTGTAGAATTTATGAGAGGAAACGTCATGCGAGCAAAAGCATACAGCGGCAAAGCTGCAGCGGCGTATCCTTGCGTTTACAATAAAGATGAAGAGAAATTTTTCTACTTCTCGGAGCCTTTATATGAAGAATTGACCGTATTATTCGTTAGCAAAATGCCTCCTCTTGATAAGAGAGGTAAAGCTCGAATTTTTAAATTTGAAAAAGAAAAAGATTTGAAAGGCTTGCGAATAGCTACTTTGAGAGGTATGATACCAGAATCTTTGAAAGATTTACAAAATAAAAAATACGTAGGCGTTTTGGCTTATAATAGCTGGGAAGAATGCTTCGAGAAGTTGAAGTCAGGTGAAGTAGATATGGTAGCAGCGCCGCAAATGGTAGGTATTTTGAGCTTAAAAAATGCTAAAAATGTTAATCAAAATGACTTTAAAATGTTGCCAAAATCGCTTGAAAAAACTAAATTTTACTTAATTGTCTCTAGGCAACATCCTGACGGCGAACAAATTATTAGCGACTTTAACGCAACGATGAAAAAGCTCAACGAAAACGGAACTATTCCTAAAATACAAAACACTCATATTGACATTTTCCAAAATGATAAATAACTAACACTTCTTCATTAGGGATGTTTTTTGAGTTTTGAATCGCACATTTTATACAAAAACGGATGGTAGTAAATAATTACTGTCCGTTTTTTTTATATAAAAATAGTTCTTTGACAATTTTTGCCCGAAAGATAGATTTATTCGCCCAATGATAACAAAAATTATAAAAGAACCCCAAACTTTATAATACCTTAAAGTTTACCTATTTAATACTTTATAGATATAAGCATTTTATAATATTAAAACATTTAGTATCTTTGAAAACATATAATTCAGCTTGTAATAAAAAGAATAATACATTCTAAAAAAACGGATGTATAATAAAACATCTAGAAAATACACCAACACCAAGTAAGACCTTACTCTTAATTTCGCACTATTCACAATACTCTATTTACAAGTATTCCATACAATTACATATATTTTTTATCATTTAAAAACTATTGAGGTATAGAGCGTTATGCTATATACACGCCACATAAACAAATTAAATAATGAAACAAATACAACATACTATTTGGTTAGTAGCTTTGTTTTTTTCTGCTACTCTCTGGGCAAATCCTTCTGCCGACGAACCTAAATACACCGCACTTCTGATTGCCATTGATGAGTATAGCAGCGAGACTTGGCAAAATACTACAAGCAATGTAAAGGATGCTAACGTTTTGAGAACAACATTAGAAGAAAAATATGGCTTTAGTGATGTTCAAACCCTTTACAATGCCGCAGCTACTCGTGTAAACATTATTGATAAGCTCGAAAAATTTTCAAAAAATGCTAAAGAAAATGACAACTTATTGATTTTCTTTTCTGGGCATGGTATCGAAAAAGAAAAAGAAGGCTTTTGGGTGCCTGCGGATGCCAAAGCAGACGAACGCTACGAATTAGTTTCCAATTCGGAAGTAAAAAACGTATTGAGCAAAGCTAATAGCCAGCATATTTTGCTCTTGGCAGATGCTTGTTTTTCGGGAAGTAGCTTCAAGTCGCCTAGCTTTTTTGTAGAAAATGACGGCACAGATAGCTATTATGAGAAAATTTCTAATTTGATTTCGAGGCAAGCTGTGGTTTCGGGTAGCATTGCGCCCGTAGCGGACGGAGCTAATGTCACTTCTGTCTTTATGAAATATGTATTGAAATTTTTGCAAAAAAACGAAAAACCACGATTAGACGCTGGCGAACTTTATGAGTTTTTGAAATATCCTGTATTTGCCAATTCGCCTAATATGCCACGTTTCGGACACATTCAAGATACTGGACACGAGGGCGGGCAGTTCGTTTTTAGGCTGGCTACTAATCCTCCAACTTCGGACAAAGTAGATAAACCTCAACCTAAAGAAGAATGCCTATTGAGTGCTACTATCGAAAATGGGCGAAATGTAGTTTTTAAAGACACTGAATCAGCATTGAAAGTAACTGCGAGCGCAAAAGATGCCACATATCAGTGGTTTTTCAATGATAAATTGACTACTGAAAAATCGGCGGTCAAGCAAGCAGACAAAGAAGGCATATATAAGGTAATTGTTGCTACGTCTAACACTTGCAAAAAAGAACTCTCTGCTTTTGTAAAAATAGAACTGCCGCCTGCCGATGTTTATATTGAGCAAGGTAGCAATGCAGAATTTACCATGAAAGGCGAATTGAGGGCAATAACTGATGCAACTGATGTAAGCGTTCAATGGAGAAAAAATGGGGTTTTGGTCAGTAAATCTTTTGACTTGAAGGTTTATCAAAGCGGAACTTATACCGTAAGTCTTTATAGAAAAGGCGAAAAAGTAGCCGAAGCAAAAACGAACGTTATCGTCAATCCTAGAATTTATCGTACAAAACTGGGTGATGATGTGGAAAGCATTGCCAGAAAATTCTATGGCGAAGAAGGAAAAGCGTTTTTAATTTATGACGCTAATCAGGCTATCATAAAGAAAGGAGATGCTTTAAAAATAGGCACTGCATTGAATATTCCGCTTGCAGAGGCTTCTATCGATGAGATAGAAGATAATGATGTAGTGGCTTCTTTGAAAATAGCTGGCGCAAATGGTCTTGCTCCGTTCTGCACAGAAGGATTGTACAATGACGGCATGATAACCGAATTGGTTAAGCAATCTTTTGATTTGATTGGTCAGCCCGTAGAAATGGATTTTATGGGATTGAGCGAAGTAAGAGGCGCAACTTTTAATGGTAAATATGCCGCTGCCTTTCCTTTTCCCAAAAATAAACGAGACGAACGCACCATGATTTTCTCTGACCCTATTTATGAAGTTTACAATGTTTTCTTTGCCAAAAAAGATGCAGATATTAATTTTTCTTCGCCAAAAAAACTACGAGGAAAGACCGTTGGCGTGGTCGTAGGCTACAATATTGACGAGATTGAAGAATTTTATAATAAAAAATATGTGAAGCTCAAGCCATGTCGCAGCCTCGAAGATGCTTTTGATTTGCTACAAAAAGGAGAGATTGACCTCGTTGCTACTTCTCAAATAGGCGGCTTTGGTCTCATCAAACGCAACCCAAAATTCAGTGAAGCCGATTTCAAAGTATTGCCAAATGCTATTGGCTCCAACACTTTGCATTTAGCCGTTTCTAATAAACATCCGATGGGCAATGATATTATCAAAGCATTTAATGATGCCTTCAAGCAATTAAAATCTAGCGGAAAGGCTTTTGATATTATTGACACACACTTGGATAAGTTTCAAAATATTAAGCCTTAGCTTATTATTGCCATTTCTCATTAGACCATATTCTGTTTTGTCAGCGATTCTCATTATGGAAATTCTATTGCCTCACATCTTTAGTGTGGAGATTAATGAAACTAAAGGATTTTCGGGTTTTAACCCAACACTACCTCAGTTTAGGGCTAAAACCCTGATTTTTAGTACTCAAAATCAGTAAGTTGTATTTTTGCATATAACTTTTTTAGAATGAAGTCTATTACCGTGGCAATACTTTTTTTTGGATATGCTCAACATTTTTATGTTGAGCATATTTTATATATTAAATATAATTAATATATTTATATCAGATTATCAGGACATAACAATCTGTTAGGTTTTTGTTTTTTCTAACTTAATACTAATAACAACTATGAAGTTAAAATTGCTATACAATTATTGCATCTTATTTTTTTGCATCTTATTCTTATCCGCTGCTTCCGTCACTGCCCAAAATGGTTTTATAAAAGGTCGGGTTGCAGATGAAACAGGTTCACTCGCAGGCGTTAATATTTTCATAGAAGGCCCATCTTCTACCATCGTATTGACGGATGTAGATGGCTCTTTTTCAGCAAGAGTATTGCCTGGCAAATACAGCGTAAGCATAGATGTGTTGGGCTATGGCAAGCAAGAAAAATCCGTTAGCGTTCGAGACGGATTGACGAGTATTGCCGATTTTAAATTATCTCAAAACAGTGGCGGCGTTACAGCGTCGGCTTCTTTATTTGAGCAAACTGTACTCGACGCACCGGCAACGGTTTATGTATTTTCGGAAGCACAAATTCGCAACAGAGGCTATAATAATATTCAAGATTTGCTCGAAGATGTGCCAGAAGTAGAAATACAAAGGAAGTCAATGGTGGAATTTAAAGACAATATCGGCTTTAGAGGAATTACAGGCAACGAAAAATTTATCATTTTTCAGGATGGCGTGCGCATTACCGCAGCTACGGGCGATCCACACACCATTCATACGAACTATCCGCTCAATAACGTAAAAAGCGTAGAAGTACTCGTGGGTCCAGCTTCGGCAGTTTATGGAGTTGATGCTTTTTCGGGATTAATCAATATTATCACTTAATAAGGCTCGGAGATAAACGGAGGGCGAGTAATGGGAAGCTATGGCTTATTCAATACTACGGACAATTCTTTTATTATCGGTCAGAAAGTTAAAGATGTTGAATTTAGCGTCAATGGAAACTTTTATAGTAGTAATGAGCCTAATTTCAATGAGATTTTTACGGATGAATACCAATGGTTCAATGACCAATATTTGAATAACGGGAAGGTGGTTGCAAGTACCTTTT
>CALOED010000070.1:0-2888 GCA_942492005.1 uncultured Saprospiraceae bacterium | reverse complement strand
CTTTTTCTGATGACTAATTCCGTTGGAGATACTTTTTTATTTTCATTAATTTCGGTTTCCGATGGAATAGCAATGGATTGAATATCTAAGTTTTTCAAAAAGTCAAACGCAATTACTTCCTGCTGCTTATCTTTTAGCTTATCTTTTTTAACAGGATTATTCTCAATTGCTGGTTTGTCTTCAACCGGATTATTTTCCGCAATTGGAATTTCGGTTGGGTTTTAACCCATTGTTTTTCAATCAATTAGTTCACAATGGGTTGAAACCCATTGGATATATAAATCTGTCCAGGTACTTAAGTAGTTAGACAAAATTATTTCCAATGGGTCATGACCCATTGGGTTGTTAATCAGTAATTTATAATTGTTTATCGTCTAAATATTTAAGCCCCCGTTTGTCGCCTTTTTTGCAGCCATTGATTAGCTTTTTTTCTTCTTGTTTCGTCAAAAGATGGCGTTGTAGTTAGGTTTTGAAAATAAAAATCCTAGTATTTCTTTGTTGTAGTTATAAAGGTAGTGCAGAAAGTTGAGGAAAGGTTGCTTAGGGAAATGAAAATTTATATTTTAACTTATCTTTATTTCTAAAGCGTTTTGGGTTCTTCTATTCCAGCAACTATCGGATTTTAAAAAAAAGAAACACCATGAATCTTAATCAAATCACCGTTCCATCGCTTGACCTCACCAAGTCTATTCCTTTTTATGAAAAGCTAGGTTTGCGGCTGATTGTCAAAGCGTTACCGCACTACGCTCGCTTTGAATGCCCCGAAGGCGGAGCTACTTTTTCTATTCATCAAGTGCCGAAGCTCGGCAGTGGCGAAGGCATTTACGTGTATTTTGAAATAGAAAAGTTGGACGAATACGTTCAGCAACTTATAGAAAAAGGAATTCCATTCGATGAATTACCAACGGATAAAAGTTGGCTTTGGCGAGAAGCCCGCCTCAAAGACCTTGACGGCAATCAGTTGATTTTGTTTTGGGCTGGCAACAACCGCAAAAATCCGCCGTGGAAAATTAAGCAGGCTTAATATTCTGCTCTATTCGCATTTTCTACCATCAATTCAATATTTTCTAAGGCTTGTTGATGCGCTTCCGATTGCACACCATGGCTCATGATTTGCTGGATTTGCAACTCAAAAAAAGTAAATATTCGTTCAAAATTTTTGACTTCCTCCAACGTATCGTCATATACAATCTCTCGAAGGGCATCTAACTCTTCGTAGTCATTGATTTCGATGGCTTTGGCTTTGACGGCACGAGTAATTAGTATTTCGTTCATGCCCTCTATCGTCACAGTATATTTATCCAATGTCACCATGATTAACGTAAAAGCATACAAACTGCTAGGGTTTTGGTGCATTACTCTTTTATAAAATACAGGAAATTGACCGTCGTTGTATATTTGATAGCCTTTCGGCTCTAGATATCTTTTTAAATAAATTAAATCTATCATTGACTGTTTTTTATTAGAATTTATGCAAATATATTGACTTATTTCTTAATTCTTCTCTTAATGATTGGAAGCATTTCGATATTTTTTGGGAAGCCAAAAGTTGAATTATAATTCAAATAAGAATACTAAACTGACGAATGAAGGAATTTTAGGGCATTTTCTTAGACCATTTTGAATAGTATCGAATTTTATTTTATTTTTTTTATTGAAAAATCTCAAAAGTTATTTTTCGGCACGGTATATGATTGAAGAGCAGTATAACACAAACAAATAAATTACAAAAGCGACTAACTCTATTAGCCGTTTTGATTATAAAAGTTAAGGTTTTTAAGGTTAAATTTCATGGGAATATGGGTGAGTCGAACATTGGTTATGTTCGACTTTTTTTTGTCTAGACAGTCCTAAGTTTTAGATATTTTGTATCCTAATTTTTTAAATGCAACAGGCAGAGTAGAATTATTTTTCGTTCTACTCTGCCTGTTGTGTTTTAAGTTAAAAAAAAACGTAAAAAGATAGAAAATCTAAAAACTCCAATCTTTCTTCCAAGTATCAATAATATCAAACGAAATCTTGTAGGCGTAGCCAGGCGGGCCATAATTGCTATTGGCAAGCACGCCATATAAACCGAGACGCATTCTACGCCTTGCACCCAATTTAAAAACCCGTTCTATACCTGCAAAAACTTCTTCGTGTCGAAGATTATTTTGCTGCGCCCACAAGAAGCCGCCTCCCACGACCAAACGAATTTTAGTCTTTCGGATAAGTGGCAAATTGTTAATCAAAGCACCATTAAAATGATGAATCCAGTGCGCTTCAAAGAAAAGCTGCGTTGTATTCAGCGAAGTATCCAATGCCTGAAAAGAGCGCAAAGGCTGCGAGTACAAATAGGGGTCAGATTGTCTGAAACGCTTATAATCAATAAATTGCAAACCTTTTGTATTCAAGAATTTACCCACTTGAGCATTGTATTTTGAGTTGCCAAATTGCCCTAGCGTCACGTCGTGCTGAAGGTTTACTTCCAAATAATCAAAATCTATATCACTCGAAAGAACATTCATCCAACCTTTCTTGTGATACAACGAAATAGTTGGGTATTTACTACCCAAAATAACTTTCCGATTTGGCTCGGTCATGTATTTTTGACCGGGCGTATAAGAAATACTCAACTCCGATATAAAGGCTTGATAACCTTCAAAATCCAAAGGTTCTGTTTCTACATCCGTCAAGTTTTCTACCCAACTCGCCAAACCAGAGTTGGCATCAATATCATCTAAGGGCTGACGATTGTTGTGAGAAAATTGAGCGGTAAAGTAAACGCCATTCACAATTTCTATTCGATGGCTGAAATACATCGCATCATTCAAAATATAATTGGACGTTCGGAACTGATTCAAATACGCATCAAAAGGGTTTATCGTCTGAAAAGAGCGGCTAAAGCC
>CALOED010000069.1:0-26416 GCA_942492005.1 uncultured Saprospiraceae bacterium | reverse complement strand
TTGAGGAACTTGAGAAATGTTGATATTATATTTACAAATGACAAGTCGAAGTGGAGTCGTTCAGCAGTAGTAGAAACAGCTAGACAACAAATTACAGCAGAAGGTTTACAAACCGAAGGCGGTAAGAACAACATGGCACTACGTGCTGGACAATCTTTGGATAAAGATGGTAATCCTGATGGTACAGGTACAGGTATGTCTTGGTTCCCGGGCTATGCTATTGATGTAGAAACAGGTAAGCGTTTGAATATCTTCTTCGGTGAAAACTCTGTATATCGCCCAGACGAGCCTACTTTATCTCAGTTACCAGGCAATCCTTTGAAATTGACGGGTGGAGATATGATTTGGAATCCAACGGATGAGCAGTTTGTTGATTTGGATGGTTCAGGAACGCCTAATTTCTCTTTTGAATTTGTATTCGGTAATCAGCACTACATCTATGTTTCTTCTACGGAATATGATGAATGTGCAGATATTGCAACAAAACTAGGAAGTTCTTCAATAGGCTTTAGAGTACAAGTATTCTCTAAAGTAATATGGACATCATTCCCAATGTTGCCATTTGGTACTGATATGCTTTCTATGGCTGATGGTTTGATACCTAGCGATGTGAGCTTCAAGATGAGAGTGAAAAACCCTTATAGCGTATCAGCAGACCGTAGCGGAGAAAACAACGGTTATCCTAAGTATAAGTTTTCTTTGGATGGTGTAGCACCTACGGCTAATGATAGAGATGTGGCAGAGTCTGCATTAGATATTATTAATGTAGTGCCGAATCCATACTACGCATACTCGGCTTACGAATTGCAGAATACGTCTAATACGGTAAAAATCACCAACTTGCCACCAACTTGTACTGTAACGATTTACTCCTTAGATGGACGATTTATCAGAAAGTATGAGCGTGCAGAAGCTGACAATTCAGTGATTGCTAAACAAGGTATATTGGGAGAGCAGATTAATGCTTCAGTAGATTGGGATTTGAAAAACTCAAGAGCTATTCCGGTAGCAAGTGGTGTTTATCTTATCCATATCAATGCACCAGGATTGGGCGAACGCACTATTAAGTGGTTTGGTGTTCAGAGAACATTTGACACTTATAGAAATTAATTTTTCAGTTAGCCATTATTCAGTGTATTGCTCAACTTTGAATAGTACACTGAATAATGCTAATTTTTAAAATAAAAAAAACAATGCGAAAATTATTATACATCGCTTTAGCTTTACTCATGACTGTCGCTTATGATGCTCAGGCTGGTAATCCAGACCGTCAAGGTGAGGCAGGCGCATTTGAATTATTAATGAACCCGTGGGCTAGAAGCTCAGGGTTGCATACTTTGGGTACTGCAAGCATTTCGGGCGTGGAAGCACTTCGCTTGAATGTGGCAGGACTATCGCATATCAACAAAACCGAGCTGGTTTTCTCTCGTGCTATATACTTAACGGGGTCTCAAGTATATATGAGTGCTGCAGGTTTGGCACAGCGAGTAGGTAAAAATGGTGTGATGGGAATTAGCTTAATGTCCGTAGATTTTGGAGAAATTCCAATTACTACTGTGGACCAGCCCGAAGGTACAGGAGGTACTTTTTCTCCATTTTTCAACAATATTGGCTTCTCTTACGCTCATTTGTTTGAAAATAAAATCTCAGTAGGTACAACCGTTCGTGCGGTTTCTGAGACTTCTTCAAATATTTCTGCTACGGGTATCGCTATTGATGCAGGTATTCAGTACCGTGAAGACAATTTCCGTTTAGGTATTTCATTGAGAAACATTGGTACGCCTTTGCGCTTCTCTGGTGAGGGTACTTCAGTTCCTGTTACTTCTCCTAATGGTTCTACTATTATGACGTTGCAACAGCGTTCTGCTCGCTACGAATTGCCTTCTGTATTGAATATTGGTGCGGCTTACGATTTTCAATTGGATGCTGCCAACAAAAACAAATTATCCGTAGTAGCTAACTTTACTTCTAACTCTTTCTCCAGAGATGAGATTGGTGCAGGTGTAGAGTATGGTTTCAGAGATATGTTTTTTGTAAGAGGCGGGTACCGTATTGAATTGGACCAAAACGCATCTTCTGATATTGATGCAGCTTTATATTCTGGTCTTTCTGGCGGTATGTCTTTGGAAGTGCCATTGAATAAGGCAAAGAAAGAAAACAAATTTGGTATTGATTATTCTTACCGTGCTACCAACGTATATGGTGGTACGCACAATATTGGCGTTCGTTTGACGCTTTAGAATATTCTAAAATTTAGGTTTCTAAAAAAGCCGCAAGACGTTGATTATCAATTGTCTTGTGGCTTTTTTTATGATTGTGCAGCAATTCCTTATGGAGAATGGCTGATGATTGTGCGAAGCAAATAGAAAAACAAAATCCCTTCTTTAGAAAAAGTAGTAGGTGAAAAAAAATTAAAACGGCACTACGGCAGAAAGTTTATAAAAACTATCAGAATAACTAGGAATGCCGTTAATATTTCTACCCGCAGAAAATCGAACAGAATATTGATGATTGGTAACAAACTTAATGTAGCCGCCCAGCCATTGATACCAACTTTCAGAAGAGCCATTAGTATCATTCGTCAAATAAAACTGCTCGTAATGCAAGCCAGCAGAAATATTTTCAGTCAATCGCAACCCAGGATAAAACCAATACAGTAAAAAGTCGTTTTTGAAACCACCATCTTTAATCGCCTTGTAATAGCCTGCATATACTTCGAGTTCGGTGTAGTCGCCAGTGTAAAATATAGCTAGATTAGGTACAATGCCTTCGCCAACTGCCCCCGTAGGACTGCCCGATAATAGGCTGCCATGCGTAAAACCCAAAGATGGATTGATGAGTGCTTTGCCACCGAGTGCAGTGAAACTTACGCCTAAGCCTGTTTCTACCCAGCTATCGAAACCACTATTGCTAAAGGCAAAATTTGTCCAAAAAATACCATAGTAAGTAAGGCTTACGTCTTTGTTTAAACCGAAACTGCCAAATACACCCGGCGCAAAACCAAAAGCATTATCTTGATTGAGCGTAAGCGTAAAAGTAGAGGGTGCTACATCTTGCGAAAAGGCGTTTCCGCCAATGACGCATACAAATAGGAGTGTAAAAATTCGTTTTATCATTTGAATAATATTTGTATTAAAGTTTATTTTGATGAAAATTTTACATCACAATCGGCTTGCAAAATAGCTTGCATACGCTGTAAATTATTTTTATCCTTTAAGGTATAAACACCGTCTTTCTCTTCAAAATCGCCATATTTTTGAGTAATCTCTCCTGTGCCTAATTCAAACTGAATTTCTTCTTTTATCTGGATGCCAAAAGAGGGGTAACTGCGAATGGCATCAATAATATCTTCTTTGATAATGCCTTCAAACGTGCTTAAATCGCCTTCATTTTTGGGCGGAAACCGATTGAAAACGCCTTTAACTCTATTATCTTCATAAATTTCTAGGGAGATAAAAATGGTATCAGTCATCTGAATAATTTTATCTTTTACCCGAACGGGGTCATTTTGCCTAATATCCAAAAAGCATAATTGCTCAACTATATCATTATTGAGGCGTTCGTTCGAAGCCATTGCAAAATCTTTAACTGGAATATCATCGGTTTTACTGCTTTCTCTTGCTTCTTTCTGCTGGCAATTTGAGAAAACCAAACCAAAAAATATGAATAGGATAAGTGTTCTTTTCATTGGTAATTGAGTATTGAAATATTGAGAAATGGGTTTGAAATGATAAATATAAATATATTAAAAAGGGAAACTCCTTTTAATAAAATAGATTTTACGTTAAAAAAAATGATACGATACAAAATACAAGATACTGGTTTTGAGTAGTTTTATGTGCGCCACACACAAAACAGCCAGCCATTCTCATTATGGAAATTCTATTGCCCCACATCTTTAGTGTGGGGATTAATGAAACTAAGGGATTTTCGGGTTTTAACCCAACATTACCTCAGCTTAGGGCTAAAACCCTGATTTTTAGATTTATTCTTTACCCCTCACTGAAGATACGAGGCAATGGATAAAGCCATAGTCAGAATTGCTGGCGAAATGTCAGCCATTCTCTAACTAATCCCTTAGAAGAAGGGCAGGGTTAGCGATATACCATTGCTCTTTCTCTTGCGAAAAGCCAAAGCTAGCATGAGGCAATTGGTGATTCAAATAAAGTGCGACGCTTTTTAAGTCTTTTTCTTTCAGCCTAATCGTTATATTATCTCGTTCCATTAGCCAAAAATACATGGTGGTCTTTTTAGAAATTTGAATGCCAAAAGGCAAGTTTTGAGTAGTGACAGAATAGACCCAAACTATCTCTTCGGGCTGATATTTTAATAACCGAATCAGTCTCATATTGCTCGGATGCCAATACCTAAAAACGCCCCAAAGCAATCGAAAGCCACCCAAAAAACTAACCAGTGCTAATGCGGACAATATCCAAGCAGCAGACTGAAAATAATAAAACAATAATACAGTACCTCCCAAAATAGCCAATAAACCCACAGCCAGTTTCAAATTTCGGTCGGCAACTAAGGCTTCTTGAATGCACTTCAATTCATATTCAATCTTTTTTTTATTCATATAAAAGCGATTTTAGTCAGATGGTGCTTCTACAAAAGTAATCGTATTTCTGCGATTATTCAATGTTGAAATTTTAATAAGCACAAACCAATAATATGGATTAAATTTTAGTGAACCACCGAAACTTTACTTATATTGTCAAATCAAATTTTTTAACGAAAAGAACAGTGCGCTAGTAGTAAAATGCTGTTCAAAATTTCCAAAATAATTCATACCATGAAAAAAACATTGTTTTTAGCACTATTCAGTTTGATTTTTACTACTGCCTACTCCCAATCCAAAGACATCAGAAAATTTAATGCAACGGTGTGTGATTGTATCGAAAAAATAGTAGAAAACGAGGCGGACACATTGCTGCTCGAAGAAGCAACAGAAAAATGCATCACTAGCCACATGGCAACCAAAATGAGCAAGAGTAAGAAGTTTATGAAAAAACATAAACTAAGCACTTCGGAAGGACTCAAAGATTTTATGACTGACCGAACCCTAGACGCTTTTACCACCTGCGAATATTCGGTCAAGACAGGTAAAGTGATTAGGGATTTTTTCAATGATGTGATTTATGACGGCACGGAAAGTGAGGTGGCAAAGGAACAGTACATCATCGGGACGGACAAAATGGTGGAAGGAGATTACCGAGAAGCCATCAAGCATTTTAAGATTGCAGTCAAAGAAGATACTTCTTTTGTGGAAGCTTATGACCATTTAGGCGTTTGTTATAGAAGGCTAGAGGAGTTTAAAGATGCAGAAAAATATTACAAAATATCAGAAGAAATAGCTCCTTACGGTACATTTGCCACCCAAAACTTAGCCGTAGTTTATACCATTCAAAAGGATTATGCTGGCGCAATTAACCAATATCAACGATTGATAAACCTCGATATGTCAAATCCAGAAGGCTATTATGGAGCAGCCATCATATTAATAGAAGTAGAGGATTATCCGCAGGCAATGCGTTTTTGTGAAATGGCAATTAATATATATGAAACCATTGAAGACGACCATTTGCCAGATGGCTATTTTATGAAAGGTTTGATTTTTTTGGCACAAGATGATAAAAAAAATGCCCGTAAATGGATAGAAAAAGCAGAAAAAATGGGCAGGAAAATTCCTGCTGGAATTAAAAGAGATTTATAACCACAGGATAAATAATGAAAATAAAAATTAAAACCAGAAAAGGGAAAAGTCTCTGATTCTCAATCAGTCTAATGCCACTTTGTTTTAATTGTCGTTGTTGTTTTAATTTTCATTTGCTCTTTATCCCTTAATTCCGTTATTCAAATACAGAATCTTATCAGCAAAGATGTTAATTTTACAGTTGATTTTTTAAACGCACCCATCGGGTTAGTTTGACAGAACGAAGTGATTAGCAATCGGTCACTTCGTTCGATGTTCTAAAAAAAATGAACTAAGAATGAATAAAGAATTAGTCGAAATAGGCTACACACAGAAGCCGCATGGCACAAGTGGCGAAATAAAAATATACATCGAGGATGAGTTTTTTGATGATATGGAATATCTAAAGGTCTTGTTTTTGAACGTAAAAGGCAACAATCTTCCCTTTTTTGTAGAAAACCTTCGAGGCTCTGATAATCAAATCATTAAATTTGAAGACACGAATACCAAAGAAGCCGCCTCGGCTTTGAGCTTTTCTACCGTTTATGCTCGAAAAAAAGACTTAAAATGGCCTGAAACAAAACTCGAAACCCTAGAAGAACTCAGTTATAGCCATTGCGTAGGCTATGAGATGATAGATGTCCATGATGGAAATTTGGGGGTTATCAAAGAAGTTATTGAATATCCAAGACAAGAATTAGCCGTGATAGAGGTAGATGGCAAAGAGTTTTTGTTGCCATTGAACGAACGCACCGTTCAAAAAATAGACGATAAACAAAAGCGAATGACGGTAGAAATGCCCGAAGGGCTATTTGATTTAGATGATGAAGAGATGGACGAGGATGAAAATGAAGGCTAATTTGAAACACCAATAACTAAAATAAATACGCTTCTGTATAGAAAAAATACAAAACCCCAATCTAAAATTTTTCCAAATTATTTTCTTTTATGAAATATCAAAACACACTAACCTTCGCTCGTCAGATGGATGCCAGCGACCCAATGCGTGATTTTAGAAACCGTTTTTACTTTCCTGTGCAAGAAAGTGGCGAACCTTATGTTTATTTGTGCGGCAACTCTTTGGGGTTACAGCCCAAAAGCACACAAGCAGCCATCGAACAGGAACTAGAGGATTGGAAAAAATATGGTGTAGAAGGGCATTTGCACGCCAAAAATCCGTGGTTGCCCTACCATGAATTTTTGACCGAAGCCATGGCTCGCATCGTGGGCGCAAAGCCAATTGAAGTCGTGGTGATGAATACGCTTTCTGTAAATTTGCACCTGATGATGGTTTCTTTTTATCGCCCGACAGCGAAACGCAGCAAGATTTTAATTGAGTTTGATGCCTTTCCTTCTGATAAATATGCCGTTGAGTCGCAAATTCGTTTTCATGGCTTTGACCCTGCCGAGAGCTTAATTGAACTCAAAGCGAGAGATGGCGAAGAACTTATCCGACAAGAAGACATCGAAAAAGTCATAGAAGAACAAGGCGACGAAATTGCGCTGATTATGATTGGAAATACCAATTATTACACGGGGCAGTTTTTTGATATGAAACGTATCACCGAACTTGGACACGCCAAAGGTTGTATGGTCGGTTTCGACTGTGCGCACGGAGCTGGAAATGTTGAACTGAATTTACATGATTGTGGCGTTGATTTCGCCGTATGGTGTAGTTATAAATATATCAATTCTGGACCAGGAAGTTTGGGCGGTTGTTTCGTTCATGAGCGTCATGCTAAGGCAGACTTACCTCGTTTTGAAGGTTGGTGGGGACACAATAAAGTTACTCGTTTTGGAATGAGAGATGGTTTCGACCCGATTCCCGGTGTTGAAGCTTGGCAATTGAGTAATCCGCCGATTTTGTCTATGGCGGCGATTAAGGCTTCTTTGGAAATTTTTGACGAAGCTGGAATCTCTAATTTGCGCCAAAAATCTTTAAAAATCACTGGCTATTTGGAATATTTAGTGGATGAAATGAAGAATGATGAAATCAAAATCATCACGCCACGAAATCCATTGGAGCGAGGTTCGCAGTTGTCTATTCAAGTAAAAAATGCGGATAAAACGTTGTATGATAAAATTACAAAAGCGGGTGTAATTGCTGATTGGCGTGAACCTGATGTGATTCGTATTGCTCCAACGGCTTTGTATAATTCGTTTGAAGACGTGTTTAAGTTTGTGGGAATTTTGAAACAAGAGTTGGTGTAGTTTTTTTTAACACAGTAACGTATTTTTTTAACACATAGGCACATAGGTTTTTTAATATAGCGTGTTTTAATTTTTTAGAAAAATTAATTGGATTCTGACTATGCGTTTTAATACAGTAACTTATTTTTTAACACATAGGCACATAGGTTTTTTAATATAGCGTGTTTTAATTTTTTTAGAAAAATTAATTGTATTCTGACTATGCGTTTTAATACAGTAACGTATTTTTTTAACACATAGGCACATAGGTTTTTTAATATAGCGTGTTTTAATTTTTTAGAAAAATTAATTGGATTCTGACTATGCGTTTTAATACAGTAACGTATTTTTTAACACATAGGCACATAGGTTTTTTAATATAGCGTGTTTTAATTTTTTTAGAAAAATTAAGTGTATTCTGACTATGCGTTTTAATACAGTAACGTATTTTTTTAACACATAGGCACATAGGTTTTTTAATATAGCGTGTTTTAATTTTTTAGAAAAATTAATTGGATTCTGACTATGCGTTTTAATACAGTAACTTATTTTTTAACACATAGGCACATAGTTTTTTTTAATATAGCGTGTTTTAATTTTTTTAGAAAAATTAATTGTATTCTGACTATGCGTTTTAATACAGTAACGTATTTTTTTTAACACATAGGCACATAGTTTTTTTAATATAGCGTGTTTTAATTTTTTTAGTAAAATTAATTGTATTCTGACTATGCGTTTTAATACAGTAACGTATTTTTTTAACACATAGGCACATAGTTTTTTTAATATAGCGTGTTTTAATTTTTTTAGAAAAATTAATTGTATTCTGATTATGCGTTTTAATACAATAACGTATTTTTTTAACACATAGGCACATAGTTTTTTTAATATAGCGTGTTTTAATTTTTTTAGAAAAATTAAGTGTATTCTAATTATGCGTAAAACAGTAGGCACATAGTTTTTTTTAGAAAAAACTAAACTCTAACTATGTGTCTATTGTGTTTAAAATTGTTTAATTTTTAAAACTAGACCCGATGAAACGATGGACAAAAAAGTATATAAAGGAGTTAACTTATGAAATTATAGGCGCTGCAATTGAAGTTCATAAGGTTCTAGGACCTGGTTTATTGGAAAGTGTATATGAAATTTGTATGATAAAGGAGTTGGAAATGAGGGGTTTGAAAGTTACTTCGCAAGGTTCTGCGCCTATTGTTTATAAAGGTTATCTTTTAGAAACCGAGCTTAAATATGATTTATTAGTTGAAAATTGCATTGTAGTTGAGTTAAAAGCGGTTTTAAAAATGACACCTATCTATGAAGCGCAAGCCATGACTTATGCTCGATTGCTGGAAATTCCTAAAGCAATTCTAATAAATTTTACTTGCTCCAATATCTTTAATGAAGGACAGAAAACTTTTGTAAATGATATTTATTCTATTCTACCAGAAGAGTAAATAAGTTATTACATCCTATTATATATTTAAACACATAGACACATAGTTTTTTTTCTTGAGAAGACAGCATTTTAATTTTCATTAAAAAAAATGGAGGCTCCTAATTATTTTTCCTCAGAAAAATAAAACACATTAAAAATCTATGTATTCTATGTGCCTATGTGTTAAAAAACAAAAATAAGGATTATGAAAAATAAAGTAATTATAGTAGGCGCAGGATTGTGTGGAACACTCTTAGCCGTTCGTTTGGGACAAAGAGGCTATGAAGTGAGTCTGCATGAGAAGCGTGCCGATATGCGCAATGAAGATATTGACGCTGGTCGCTCGATTAACTTAGCCTTATCAAATCGAGGTTTGATGGCATTGGAGCGAGTCGGCTTGAAAGAAATGGTGCAAAAAGAATGTATTCCGATGCACGGGCGAATGATTCATCCTTTGGGTGGCGAACAGTTCTTTTCTCGATACAGCGGGCGAGAAGAAGATTTTATCAATTCGGTATCGAGAGGTGGGTTGAATATTGCACTTTTGCACAAAGCCGATGAATACGATAACGTTACCATTCATTTTAATAGTGGTTGTACGGGCGTTGATTTAGAAAATGCTAAAGCGACTTTTCACAATCGGGAAACTGGCGAAACGATTACCGAAGAAGGCGATATTGTCATCGGAACAGATGGCGCAGGTTCGGCGGTTCGTCGCAGTATGATGAGCAGAACGACAGATTTATTGTTCAATTATTCTCAAAATTTCTTGCGTCATGGCTATAAGGAATTGAGCATTCTGCCAAATGATGATGGAAGTTTTAAGATTGAAAAAAATGCGTTGCACATCTGGCCACGAGGTAGTTTTATGATTATTGCGTTGCCAAATTTGGATGGTAGTTTTACGGTGACGATGTTTCACCCATTTGGTGGCGAGTATGGTTTTGATGCTTTGAAAACTCGTGAAGATGTTCAAAACTTCTTTGAGAAATTCTATCCAGAATTGATTCCTTATATGCCGCATTACGTGGATGAGTATTTTGAAAATCCCGTTGGCACACTCGGCACTATCAAATGTTATCCGTGGCAGGCGTATGGCAAAACCTTGATTATGGGCGATGCTTCTCATGCGATTGTTCCATTTTATGGTCAAGGGATGAATGCTTCGTTTGAAGATGTTCGAGTATTTGATGATGTTTTGGATGAGTTGGAAGGCAACTGGGAAAAGGTTTTTGAGCGTTTTCAGGAGTTACGTGTTGAGAATGGAAATGCGATTGCTGACTTGGCGATTGACAACTTTACCGAAATGCAAGATAAAGTCGATGATGAAGATTTTATCAAAAAACGCAAACTCGAAATGACTTTGGAGCAAACTTTTCCTGAATATTATTCTAAATATTCATTGGTGACTTTCCGCCCAGATATGCCATACTCGCAAGCGATGAAATTGGGGCGAGCGCAGGATGATTTGTTGTTGAAAATTGTAAAAGGGCAGAATGTTGACCATTTGGATATTGATGTAGTGATGGAAGAGATAGAGGCTTTGAAGGACAAAATTGTCAATGAACCTTTAAAACCAATCCAAATCATATTGAACCAGAATTCCTGAAAAAATAAAAACTCTATACAAGATAAATATTCGTAATCAATAAATTTCCTATTTTGGAGCGCAATTTTACCCCATGAATTTAATCAAAATACAAAAAATGATGTTTGAGATACTTTAAATAATTTTCATTACTCGCATCATTACTATTACACTATGCAAAACAACTCATCAGAATCCAAAAATTTTGGAGCATACATCGACCGAACACTCAAAGTCATTCGGTACAATTACACCAAAGTATTCAAGCAATTAGGCTTAGACATTACCACAGAGCAATGGGTGATAATTGATAGCTTGTACGCTCAAAATGGGCAATCACAAAACGCTATTGCAGAAGGCAGCTTCAAAAATGCGGCTACCGTTTCCCGTATCATTGATTTGATGTGCAAAAAAGGAATTACCGAACGTCAGCGATTTGATAATGACCGACGACGTTATAAAATTTACCTGACTCAAACAGGGGAAAGCATCTATGAAAAAGCACTGCCCGAAGTCCTCAAACTCCGTGAAATGGGCTGGAAAAATCTAACCGATGAAGATTATAAAGACTTCCTTAGAATTATGAATCAAGTGTTTGAAAATTTTGAAAAACAAATTTAATTTGGTTAAAAAATAATATCTTTATTGGAAAATCATAATATCTCCGTTTTATTATAAATTGATTCTAATATCAAAAAATGAATATTTATATTTGCATCCACAATAGTTGCTAATGCAAGTATTTTATCATAAAATAGTTTCTTACTTCCTTCATGGCTAGAAACGCTAAAATAAAACTATCATGGTCGAAACGTTGGATTTACCAAAATTATACGAAAATGCGGCAGACTTTATGCCGATAAATGGAACGGATTACATCGAATTATACGTCAGCAACTCTAAGCAAGCAGCACATTTCTACAAAACCGCAATGGGTTTTCAGTCGTATGCCTATGCTGGATTAGAAACTGGATTGACCGATAGAGAATCCTACGTAGTCATACAAGATAAAATCCGCCTGATATTTACTTCTCCTCTGAAAAGCGGCACGGATATAGGTCGTCATATTGACCAACACGGAGACGGCATCAAAGTAGTTGCCCTTTGGGTAGATGACGCAACTTACGCTTACAATACTGCCATAGAGCGAGGTGCAAAATCCTACATGGAACCCGTCACAGAAGAAGACGCAACGGGAAAAGTCGTTCGTTCAGGCATTTACACTTATGGCGAAACGGCTCATATTTTTGTAGAAAGAAAGAACTATGACGGTGTGTTTTTGCCTGGTTTCAAAAAATGGGAAACGCATTATAATCCAACTACTTTAGGCCTAAAATACGTGGACCACATGGTAGGAAATGTGGGTTGGAATAGGATGAATTATTGGGTAGAATTTTATCAAAACGTCATGGGTTTTACTCAAATCCTTTCATTCGACGATAAAGATATTTCTACGGATTACACCGCTTTGATGAGCAAAGTGATGAGCAATGGAAATGGTAGAATCAAGTTCCCTATCAACGAACCTGCCGAAGGAAAGAAAAAATCGCAAGTAGAAGAATATTTAGATTTTTATGAAGGAGAAGGCATTCAACACGTTGCCTTAGCTACCGATAATATTGTAGAAACGGTCACGCAATTGAGAGACAGAGGCATTGAGTTTTTGAGAGTACCCACTACTTATTACGATACATTGGAAGAGCGAGTAGGCAAAATAGAGGAAGATATTGAGCCATTGAAAAACTTAGGAATCCTTGTAGATAGAGACGACGAAGGCTATTTGTTGCAAATCTTTACGAAACCTGTTGAGCCTCGCCCAACGATGTTTTTTGAAATTATTCAACGCAAAGGCGCAACTTCTTTTGGCAAAGGAAACTTCAAAGCATTGTTTGAAGCTATCGAAAGAGAACAAGAGCTAAGAGGGACGTTGTAAAAGATTGAAAAACGATTTTTTAATCAAAACGCTTGCTAGGAAATACAGAAATTTTGATTGAAAAATAGAAAAGTCGAATGCTTGCAAAAGTATTCGGCTTTTTTAGTGGGTAAAAATACCTTTAACTCAATTCAAATAATAGTTTGGAAACAAACAGCTAAAAGCAAGCAAATTTCAGTAAATTCGTCATTAGGTTTTAGAACAAAAATATACTTATTCTACACCTAATTATAAAACAACTAATACATTATGCGAATCAACGGACATTCCCATCTCTTACCTAATCCAGAGCAAATTCCGGCATTTATGCGTGAAAAGGAAATTTTTTGGATAGATGAAGATAGAAAATATATGCTTCAAAAAGGGTGGAAACGCCCGATTACCGATTCTAGTTTTTTCTTAAATGAAAAACTAGAGTGGATGGAAAAAAACAAGATTGACCATGCAGTAGTTTTGAATTTATCACAATTGTACGGCAATGGTTTGAGGCTAGAAACCATGAAGCAGGTTTTGCGTTTTCAGAATGATTTTAATGCACAAATCCAGCACGAACATCCCGATAAATTCACAACAGGTTTTGTAGTGCATACGGGGTATGTGCGTGGCGCATTGTGGGAAATAGAGCGTTGTGTAGAAGATTTGGGCTTGAAAGTATTGTGTTTGCCAACGCACTTTATGGACTCTATCGGCACTTGGCGGAGTATCTTTGACGAAGATATAGAACCCATTTTGGAGCTGGCGAACTATTACAAACTCGCTGTCCAAATCCACCCTTACGACGGCGAAAAGTTTATTCAGTTGGAAAATAGGGCATGGCGTTTTCATTTGGTGTGGATGTTGGCGCAATGTGCGGACGCTTACCATTTTTATACCTTGCAAGGTTATCAAGACAAATATCCCGACATTCGAGTGAGTTTTGCGCATGGTGGGCAACTCACCCAAATGAATCTTGGACGAAGAATACAAGGATTCGATGGTCGCCCCGATTTATTTAAAGGCATGACCCATCCTCGAAAAGCCATCGGGCATCCCAATATTTATTTTGATACATTGGTGCATGATACCTTTTCATTTGACTTGATGGTAAAGCGTCAGGGCAAAACTGACCAAATTATTTTAGGTCTCGACGACCCTTATCCGTTGGGCGAAATGGAAAGTAAACCACAATCTTCGTATCCTGGCAAGTTGCTAGATTTAGCTTTGGAAGAAGGCATTATTACCAAAAAACAACATGGAGAAATTTGGTTTGACAATGTGCTAAGATGGCTCGGTGGCGACTATGCAGCCGATTTGAAACAGAGATTAGAAAAGAAAATAATAGTTAATTAATTTACAATGGAATCAAAAGTATTATCTCATAAAGCCCAACCTTTGGGCAATTATCCGCACGTTAGGCGAGTGGGCGATTTTATTTACGTTTCGGGTACAAGTAGCCGCCGAGCGGATAACACACACGTGGGCGCAGTAAAGGACGAAAAGGGCAATTGGCAACTCGATATACGAGCGCAAACCAAAGCCGTGATTGAAAATATTGGCGAACTGCTCAATAGCATCGGAGCGGATTTGTCGAATGTAATTGATGTAACCACATTTTTGGTAGATATGAAAGATTTTAAAGGCTATAATGAAGTTTATGGCACTTTTTTTAATCATGCTACAGGGCCAACACGCACTACGGTAGCGGTGCATCAATTGCCACATCCAAATTTATTGATTGAGATTAAGGCGATAGCTTATCAGCCTTTGCAAAGCAAGAGAGATTAGAACCGGGTTGATTTTTACCATAGAGCCATTTTTTAAAATATTGAACCATGGAAAAGATTAATTATAAAAAAGAACTAAAGCATTTATACAAAGCATCTGCCAAAAAGCAAGTCATTATAGATGTGCCGAGAATGAATTTTTTGATGATAGATGGAGAGGGCAGCCCCGATTCGGAAGAGTATCAAAATGCTTTGGCGGCATTATATCCGCTCGCTTATACCATCAAATTTGCTATCAAAAAAGGCGAAATAGCTAAAGATTTTGGCGTAATGCCACTCGAAGGGCTTTGGTGGGCAGATGATTACAGTGTATTTGCTTCGGGCGACAAAGACCAATGGAAATGGACAATGATGATTATGCAGCCCGATTTGGTGACTACGGAAATAGTAGAAGAAGCATTTGAAAGGGTGCGTCAGAAAAAGTCGCCAATTGCTTTGGATAAAGTAAGGTTTGAAAGTTTTGAAGAAGGAAAGGTCGCTCAAATCTTACACATAGGACCATTTTCGGAAGAAATACCAGTTATAGAAGCATTGCACCAATTTATAAAAAATGAAGGCTATCAACTGAGCGGAAAACACCACGAAATATATTTGACAGATATTCGACGTGCTGCGCCCGAAAACTGGAAAACTATTCTTCGGATGCCTGTTGAGTAACGTTAATTGAAATGAAATTTCCAGTATTTTCCTATTCCAATATTCCAACAAAAGTACTTACCTTTGCCACGCTTTTGACAACCATTCCTTTGAAGTGCTTGTTATAAGAGTAGGTTTTGGTTCTTATAAAAGACGCTCAAAGCCATTTAAGTGTTAAAAAATAAAAAAATCATGGGAACTTTCTTTTCAACATTAATCATAGTATTCGTCGTATTTGGAGTATCATTCGCCCTTATCAACATTCGAGGGATAGTAAAAGGCGAAGAATTTAGAGGTACTTGCGCTACTAACAACCCAATGCTCAAAAACGAAATTGGAGATTGTACGGTATGTGGCAAAAAGCCCGACGAAGAGTGTAAAATGCCTGAACAAGATAAAAACAGTCCTTTGCCTAGCATTGGATAAGTTTTAATAATAATATTTTAGCAAAATAAAGGCTTCAATATCAAGTGTATATAACTTGATGTTGAAGCCTTTTGTTATTTATAATTTGATTGTTTGATTGTTTGATTGTTGAGTGTACACTGAAAAGTTGGTTTAATTATTATTACATAAAAAACATATTTTCCTCTGCTCCTCTGCTCCTCTGAAAACTCTGCGAGAAATATAAAATAAGGATAAGTTTCTCGCAGAGTTTTCAGAGGAGCAGAGGAAAAAGAGGTGTTCAAAAAGTATTGATTATACTTGATTAGCTACTTAATCATTTTATTATAAATACCGTGTTTCAAAATTTATTTAAGGAAAGAATGGTGTAGCCATGTTCATATTTGTAGCAAGATTTAACGGTGATTTGCAAAAGAGCTTTAGCCCTGATTATATTGAAAATCAAAGATTTGCGAGGCTAAAGCCCTTCATTTCAGTAGTTTCTTATATGGTTTTATTCTTTTTATCCAACGGTGGCTTGCCCCGTTGTTTTCCAATGACAACGGGGCAAGCCACCGTTGGATGAATTAAAAAGCACTTAAAAATTTCCATATAGGGAATTGCTGTAATATAAATCAATAAAAACGCAAAGTGCTGATAATCATTATTTTATGTTTTAAAAAACCTGTATATGTCATACTTTTTTGAACACTCCCGATTTACAGGGCTAAAACCCTTCATTTATATAATATATTTTTCATCTACAAATATGGTCAGAGTTACCACTCTTTAATATTAATAAATAAGAATAAATTTAATTTTATTTCATACGTTTTTAAAAAAAATTGGACTTTTTAGAATACAATCCAACAATCCAACAATCCAACAATCCAACAATCTCAACAATCCAACAATTTCCAATCAATCCAACAATCCCAACAATCCAACAATCTCAACAATCCAACAATCTCAACAATCCAACAATCCAACAATCCAACAATCTCACTTTTTAATAGTAAAATAGAAAGTAGTTCCTTTACCTTCTTCGGACTGAATCCAGATACGTCCACCGAGGCGATGGACTATTTTTTGGCAGATAGAAAGCCCGATGCCAGAGCCTTCATAATCATTTCGATTGTGCAAACGCTGAAACATTTTGAAGATTCGGTCTTGAAACTCTTTGGCAATGCCGATGCCATTATCTGCCACGCTCAATAAGTAATATTCCTCGTCTTCTTCGGTTTTGATAACGATATGCGGTGTTTTTTCTCCTCTAAATTTAAGTGCGTTACTAATCAAATTTTGGAAAAGCTGTACCAAAAGCGATTTTTCAGCGATGATAGTCGGTAGGTTCGAGAAATCAATATGAGCATTGGTTTCTTCTATTTTGAAATAAAGATTTTCCATCACCTCATCCAATATTTCATGGAGATTGTTTTCGATGGTTTTTTCTTCTTTTCTACCAATTGTGGCGTATTCCAATAAATCTTTGAGCAAGGTATTCATTCGGGTCGCACCATCTTTGACATAGCCAAAAAACTGTTCGGCTTCTTCATTCAATTCGCCCATATAAAGCCGCTCGATGAGTTGCGTATAGCTCACTATCATGCGCATAGGCTCTTTCAGGTCATGCGAAACAACGTAGGCAAACTGCTTGAGTTCTTCATTGATATGGAGCAGTTTTTCGTTCTGCAACTCCATTTGCTTGTTTTGCTCTAGCAATAGTGTATTGTACTCATTCTCCTTTTTGAGTATCTCAATCGCTTTTTCTTTTTCCTTAATAGAGTAACGTATTTCGGCATCTATGGTATGTTTCACTTTTTGGTCCTTGAACCAATCTTCTTGAAAAGTCGCATACATTTTATAATATTTTGATGCCGCTCGGAAGTCGCCTTTTGCATCATGAATATCAGCTAGGAGTTTGCTACACTTGATAAGATAATAGTTGTCTTTGTATAATGTTGCTTTTTCCATACACTGACTTGCCCACGAAATAGCTTCATCATATTTATTTTGAAAAAAAGCAATATGCGCCAAATTCATTAAATTAATATGTTTTTCCTTGCTATCATCTATATTTTTAAAAGCTACGGCCGACTTTTTGGCAAAAGTAATGGCAGAGCTAAATCGTTTTTTCGCAATGTAGGTTTTGCTAAGTTGTGCGTAAGCGTGGGCTTCCATCTGATGATAATCAATACTAGATGCCAATACCAATACCTTCGAAAAATAGGTGAGTGCGGTGTCGTATTGCTGAGTAGTGTGGTATGTATTTCCTATATTATTTAATAAAATGACTCTGTTTCTAACATTCAAAACATCTTGATAAATCGCAATAGCGGTAGAGTAGCGGGCAAGAGCTTCTTTGTAGTTGAGCAAATGCGCATGAATAGTTCCTATGTTGATAATAGAATGAGCAATGTGCGCACGATGTTGAATGCTTTTGGCTGTTTCGAGCGATTCCAAAAACAATTCCATCGCTTCTTTATATTCTCCATTCATAGCATGGAGTACGCCCAAATTTTTCTGTGCCGTAGCAACGGCCTCTAGGTATTTAGAGGATATAGCCAATGCCAAGGCTCGCTTAAAATATTGCTTAGTTTTAGACTGTTGGCGTTTTTTTAAGTAGCTGCCACCTATTAGGCTATAAGTTTCAATGAGCAAAATATCATTAGAAGAAGTCTCTAAAAGTTGCATCGCAGCCAGCCCTCGTTCCAATGCTTCGTCAGCCTCTTGCTGCTCCAGTGCCAAATTTCCTAAGCCGAGTATTGCTCTTACTTCGATGTGTTTATCGCTGCTTGTTTTGCTATGAAGAAGTATTTTATGGTAAAGAGATTTGGAGGATTTTAACTCCGAGGATAGCTGATGAATTTTAGCTATTTCTAAATAAATAAGCCATTTTTCGGATTCGGAAGTAGTATTTTCTAAGGCTTCGTGAAGTAAATTTTTAGCATTTTTCAAGTCTTGATTAGAACCATTGAATTCAGTATGTTTAATATGAATGATGGCTAATAAGCGCAAAAGCTGGTGGCGTTCTCGATGCGAAAAACTATCAGAGGCTAAAGACAGGTTGGTCATTTCTCTTGCCTTATCCAGTTTTCCAGCCTGAATAAGTAAAACAATAGATTGAATATAACTCAAAGGTTCGTTTAAGTCGATTTTCTTTTTGATGCTGGTTCGTATTTTACGCTTATTTGTTTTCAAAATAGCCGTTTGCTTGGTTTTAAATCAACGAATTATTTGCCTTAGAGAAGTATTTAAATTCTTTTTAAACAAATATAATATAAATTTTTATCATATATAATGAAAAAGACATTACCTCTAGGGAAGTAATGTCTTTTTGAAATAAATTTGACGTTTAAATGTTAATATATAACGTTTTAGATATTTTTATTTTTTTTAATTTGAAGAAGCAGAGTCGGGGTCTGCCAATATTTCTTTATCTTTCTTCAAACTGCCTTTAGGCACTACCGTGCCTTCCAAATACACGGTCATGCGTCTGTCTGTGGCATTGCTAATGACGGTGATAGGCTTACGCTGCGGTCCATCTTTGCCCGTAGAGTTGAAGGTAACATTGATAGTGCCCGAAGTCTGAGGCTCAATTGGCATAAACGGAAAATCGGGGCGAGTACAACCACAAGTAGCCGTAGCATCCGAAATAATAAGACTGCCCGTACCCGTATTGAAAAACTTAAAAGTATGACTAATGACATCGCCTTCTTCAATAGTACCGAAGTCGTATTTCATTTGCTGAAAAGTAATTTCCGCAAATCCGCCTTGAGATGGCCTGACGGTTTTTTTATTAACGTTTTCACTTTCAGCCTTAGAGGCATTATCATGACCTACTGATTTTTTTTCAGGTTCTTTTATTGCTTCGTCAGAATTTTCATCTGAATTATTATTAGCAATATTTTCTTGAGCTGCTTTCCCATCCATCTTATTCGATACTTTGGTAACAGAAGGTTGGTTTTGCGAAGGAGTCTCCTCCTGACAACTCACCAAAAACACCATTGCACATACTACAATGGCGATAAGTGTAGAAGTTTTCATAAATATATTGTATTAGAAAATAATGATTTGATAAGATAGCTTCTTCTTGCTGCCTCATGCTATATATAAACACACTTATGTGTGAATCAATTCCTTAGATTAGCGTATTATTAGTGGTGTATTCTTTCTTGTTCTTACGTTATCTTTTGCCATTACAGCTATCAGAAATGTAATTTGCAATTTTTTGATGGGTGATTTTTTTAGGACGTTACTTAGGCTAGTAAGTTTACGGCAAAGATTAAAAATAGTTTTGAAACATTAAATTATAATTTCTACCTAATTCTAAATAATCTCTACAAATAGCTGATAGTGGACATCTTCGCTTTTAAAAATTTAATAAAGTTCTAACTGTTCCATTACTTTTTCTAATGCTTCGTTTTTTTGAGTGCCGATAAGTACGAGCTTCCCATTCTTCAATTCCAGTTGCAATCCCTTATTACCAGATACATTATAAGCCATCCCCTTGCCTCCATATCGAACGCCCCAGCCGCCAAATTCTGAAATAGGGCGATACTTGCGAATATAGGCTTTTCGTATTTCTGAAATAGGAATATTGCGGCGAGCCAAAGGTCTGAAATGTATCAGAATTTCGGTTTCGGTCACGGTAGTCATTAATTTCAACTGAGCGAAAAACCAAATCAAGCCTAGCGGCAAAGCACATAACAGTACCAAGACAAAAGTAGGAACAGGCTTGTCGCCATAAGGTTCTCCGAGTATTTCTTGCTGAAAAATGCCCCAAAGCAAAATGCCCAACACACCCAACAGCAATACCCAAATCCAGGCTTGACGAAATCGTTGCTCTTCGTAAAATAAAGTCTCTTTCATGGTTTTTTTTTTAAAATCACAAAATATTTATTCACTTATTAAACTTTATTCACAAAACTAAATCCTATTACATAACTAACTGATAATGAAGATAGAAAAAGCGGCGAAGCCGCTTTGTGAATAATGGCTATTGTTGGCTAAGCAAACCTATTCAATGCACTAACAAGCCGCTCTGGCAACTCGCCCTTGCAAGCCAGTTGATAATCATTATAAGAACACGAGCACCAGGCGATGTCGGTCATATTTTTTGCTACGACTTTTTACAGGTATTTGCATCCACCAACTATTGCTGCGAGTCGATTTCCAAAACGAAATTTGATAGTTTGCGTTTTTAAAATCCACCAAATATTCCACAAATCCATCCGTATTGATAGGATAATCACTCTTTCTGCTGGCGTAGCCTTCCATAAAATACCACACCATTTGCGCTATCAGGTGAGCCGTTTGCCCCTTAATGTCTTCCTTTGGGTCAAAGCCATAAAAGCCAATAGAAGTCATTTTGTCGCTAATGCCCGCATAATGCGCAATTTTGCAAGCCTCTTCGGCAAAGAGACCGCTCGGCGAAGGTATATCAGCCGCAGGTGCCTCGGATTGTCGAATTGCAGAAATATCGAAACTCAACAAATCCGCATCTCTAATAATCGGTTCTATCTCCTCTAAGTCAGCACGTAAATTGCCCAACCGAACAAAATCAAACTGGTGTTCGCTAAACATTTGTAAAGTGCGATAATTTACAAAATGACTCTGATAGCCCAGTAACCCTAAATGCAATAAATAACTTTTGTCCTGTTGCAATATTTTATTCAAAAAATATTGATTGCGTCTAGCTCGCATTTTATCAAACGTGAAATCAATTTCTTTATCCACCACCACCATATTTATCAACTGCTTACGCAAATGATAAGCCTGATATTGAGCCGTAGTCAAATGATGTTGATGACCAATAATAATAGGTATGATTTGACTATCCAAGAGTTCTTTAATCACAGGTATCAAGACCTCCACTGTGCTTTTTGCCAAATTGCCCAAATCTACAATTTCCAAATCGGAACGAATACCACTTAGTAAGTATAGGTGTTCCCTAACCGCATTTGCCTCACGTTTGCCCACTCCTACTATCGCCAATTTTGCATGGGCTAGATTTGGAAATGTCTTTTCGTAATACGAAATATGGTTGCCCAATTGAAAATCTTCGAGGTCAGTTAAATTAATAATTTCTGAAACCTGAACGGGCTGTAAGAAATTTTCAAGCATAATTATTTTTTATTCACATTTGGGTTAAAGATACGACTATCTCTTAGTATTTCCTACTTTTTATTACCAAAAAAGTTACAATGTAGTTATTCCTTTTTGTTTATTTCAAGGAACTTTTCAAATCATAAAGTCGTTTAGCAATTGTAATATTTCAAAGAGATTTGCAAAAAAATAAAAAAAAGATGGAAGAAACTTTTGTAATTAGAATCGCCATCGTATATTTGCATCGCTTTTGAAAGAAAGCACTTATAAAATAAGGATTGGCCTATGGTGTAATCGGTAACACAGCTGATTTTGGTTCAGTCGTTCTAGGTTCGAGTCCTAGTAGGCCAACTTTTCCTTTTTTATCACAAAAGCCGCTTCCATTAACTTGGGAGCGGCTTTTTGATTCTAAAGGATACATTTGTACTGGCCGTATAAAAGATGCTCAGGGTGCTCAGTATGAAACTAAAGAATTGTGGGAGTATGAATCTGAGACAAATATATGGAAACGAAAAGAAGACTTTGGAGGAGCAGCTCGAAGAGGAGCCGTTGGTTTTTCTATCGGCAATAAAGGTTATATAGGAACAGGTTATGGACTTGGAGGTCCATTAAATGATTTTTGGGAGTTTAGCCCTTACTAAAACCATAAAAAAATGATAAAAAAAACAATCCTAATAGTAATAGCAATCACAGCAATCGCCTGCAACAATAACAGCAGCGAAAAAAACAACACAGCAGAAAAAACACCCACTAATCTAAATCTAAACCTCTCCGACTCCACCTATCAAACCGAAGTCGGCTGGGGTTATGACATCAAAATGAATGGTAAAACCTATATTCATCAACCGCATATACCGAGCGTTGGCGGCAATCAAGGGTTTAGCACACAAGAGAAAGCGCAGAAGGCAGCGGAGTTTATTAAGTATAAAATTGAAAATAATATTATGCCGCCATCGGTATCGCCGCAGGAATTGGATAGTATTGGGGTTTTGTAAACCTGTTCTAGCCTCTCCGATTCTGATAGTAATCGGAAGGAAAACATTATTATTCCACCACAACTTCTACTACAAACGATTCGCCTACTAAATTATCTTCTTCCGCTTGTACGATTAGGTAATATTCACCACTAGGCAAACCCGCAGGCACACGCTTTACAGGTGTAATTTTCAAAAAGCTATAAAGGTTAAGTCCTGCCCATTCCAATTGTCCGAGTTTGCTATCCGATGCATCTATTTCACGGTCTTTGGATAAAAACAAGGACAATTTGATATTTTGAGCATTGCTAGGGCCTTCATTTGAAAGAAGTGTTTGGGCATAAAAGTATTCGCTGCTTTTAAGCGTATTATTGCCTAACTCCACTCTTTTGACATTTACATTTGAAAAACTACCATTTGTCAAAATATCGTCTTCATCTTCTACGAAAGTAAACGCTTGATAATAGGCAAACGGAGAAACTTCATCCCCTTTAAGGGCTTGAACCGTCCAAGCATAATCTGTTGAAAGGCTAGAGGATAAAAATAAAGTCAGTTCATTGGTGGTCACTACGGTATCTAATACCATAAAATTATTGGTGGAATAACCGCTGTTTTTATTCCAAGTCGTATAATCTTGGCGGACGATTTGCAAACGATAACCACTGACTTCTGCTATCGAAGCCCAAGCGAACTTGACGAGTTCTACCTCTGGCAAATTACCTTTAGGAGCAATCAAAGACGGAATGATATTAAAAGCAACGCCTTTCAGAAATCCAGTATCGTAGCCACTCCATTTTCCTTTTTGGTTATTTTCGTTTGCTGCTCGAATGCGGTAATAGTACAAGGTTTCGGGTATTATCTCATCCCCGTCAGCCATTCCCGAAGAGGCATAACCTTCTTTCAAACCAGTCAAAGACATTGCTTTTGCCTCATTTGACAAACCTCGATAGACAAAGTATTTGCGTGCATTAGCTACCTTATTCCAATTTACGCTAATGCGAAAAACAGCGCTATCCGTTGCCCTTACGCCTGTTGGAGCTTCTAAAGGGGCTAAAAAAGACGGCAAAGCTAACCCTAGTGTATCTATATCGCTGGTGTCTGTTTGAGCCGTAGCGTTCCCACATAGAAGTATTGACAATGGAATAAAAAGCAATTGTAAAGTATTTTTCATTTTGAATAGTCTTAAAAGGTAAACTCCTTTGGTTGTATTTGTTATTTGCAATAACAAACTATAATGCGTTACGAGAAAGTATAATCAATAATCTCATTTCGTTACATGAAATTCTAAAAAAATATCTAATTTGTTCCATAATACTGGCTGCCGATAGCTATCGGCAGCCAGTTGCCAGAAACGTCAGAAATGGAAAAATTGAAAGATAATGTGCTTAAATTTCGACATAACTAGTACTAGTCTATTGGAACAAAGATAGAGCGGATAAAGCAGATGAGTAACAAACTTTACTTTAGTAGCCACCACTTTCTACAGCAAAAATCCGCTCAAATCCGTATCATCCGCTTCGTCTGCGTTCCAATCGGTTAATAAAAGTTCAACTAAAAAAATCACGATGACTGTAACGATTTCTAAAAAAGAATATACCTCTACGAAACACAAAAAAATGAAAGAAGAATTTATACCAAATTTTATCAAAGGAGACACCTCTACGCTCGATTGGGTCTATCAAAATTATGGCCCGTCAGTCTATGGTCATGTCATGAAAAATGGCGGAGATGATAGTCAAGCCGCAGACGTTTTTCAAATAACTATGATAGCTGTCCGCAATAATTTACTCGCTGGCAAATACAACGAACAATTTAAGTTCAAGCATTATTTTGTAAAAATAGCCATGAATACGTGGCGCAATGAACAAAAACGTTTGCGAAAAGTAAAAGCCCGGCACTTGGACGATTACGCCTATTCGATAGTAGACGATAGCGAAGCTACACTCGAAACCAAAATCGTAAAAGATGAAAAAATATCGCTATTGGAACGAGCGATGAATATGTTGGATACGATGTGTAAAGAGTTGATTAGAAGACATTATTACGAAAACGAAAAACTCAAAGACATCGCAGAAGAAAAAGAAACAACTGCTGGTAATATCCGAATCAAATTGATGCGATGTCGTGAGCGTATTAAAAAACTGATGGGCTAGAGTAAAAAGAGTAATTTCTTTATAAGAAAAAAAGAAACAATGAAAGATTTTAATAATAATCCAATTCTTGACGAACAAATAGACCTTTATCTAGCGAATCAGCTAGAAGGAGAACCTTTGCAACATCTACTCAAAATGATACAATCTAACGATACACTCCAAGAAGAAATAGCCTTTAGACGCAATCTCAACCTCGTACTGCATCACAAAGACAGCATACAGTTTAGCCGAAAAGTAGGCGAAGTGATGGCAAAGCGTGTTATTACGCCCGATGCCTCCTTCAAATGGAATGATTTGCATTTAGGTTGGAAAATATTTGGAGCATCTATTATCATTGCCTTTATTGGCTGGTTGGGCTTTCAAAATACACTTGGAAATACCTCACAATCCACTTCACTTGAAACGTTTCTAGAAACAAATACCCAACACTTCGAGAACAAACTCAACCTCTCTCCCGATGGCACAGATGACTTGACCTTAGGTTTAAATGCTTATAATAATCTGGATTATCCATCGGCTATCAGGTATTTAAGCCGCTACACCAATCGCATTCCTCTCGACATTCAACCGCAATTCTACTTAGGAATGTCCCACTTGATGGACAATCAACCGCAAGCCGCTATTCCATATTTTCAAAATGTAGTGAGGAGCAATGATGAATTGTTCTATAATCACGCTTTGTGGCATTTGGGATTGGCGCAACTCAAAGCAGGCGATAGCGATGCCGCTAAGATTACTTTGGCGAATTTGAGGGAAGACGATGCTTATGGTAGTCGAGTGAAGGAGTTACTGGTAATGGTGGAGTAAGCGATGTTGTGTCTTTTTAGAAATTGTTGTACTTTAAAGGTAAAATGCGTAATTTGATACGCTCTAAGTTCAATGAGTTGCAAACACCGCAGATATTTTTGAATGGTTTGGATGGTGATTTGCCGATTTTTGTTTATTAAATACGAACTTATTTCTAACTACTTGGCAGTAAAAAACCAAGTTAAAAATCAATCAATATGTACCTTTTTCAAAAAAATCTATTTGCCTTATGTTGTCTGATGTTGTTAAACATCAGTGTTGCTTACAGTCAGTCCACAACATTAGATGACTTAAAAAATGCCGTAGAAAATGAACTTGAAACTATTTTCGGTCATAATACAGCAACCAAAAAATATCTAATATATACCATAAAAGTGGATGATGTAAAAGAAGAAGATAATCTTTACACAACTACGGGAAATTTTAAATTCAAAAATAGTGATGGAGATATTAGCTCTAATATTGGCTTCGAGGCTAAAGTCCGAAAAGCCCTCAATGAATTGACTGTACCTTCTATTATGGTCAATTTTGATGATGTCATAAATAGTTGGAATGCACCTAAGGCTACTTCCTCTAGTAATGAAAGCGATCCATTATCTCTAGATAATATTAAAGTAAAACTAAAAGAGCGATGTTTAGCAGAAAGTTACATAAACTCCATTGAAGCCTTAACTATTACCAGTCATACCAAATATAGCGACCAGATAGCGGTTTCTGGAAAAGTTAAATATAAAAACACGGAGAATGAAATTC
>CALOED010000068.1:0-4442 GCA_942492005.1 uncultured Saprospiraceae bacterium | reverse complement strand
GATTTTGAAGTGATTGTCGGCAACGACTACGTTAAAGATCCTCTGTCTGCCGAACTTTTAGGCATCATGGATTCCCGGATACGATTCATAAATCATCCCCAGAATCTAGGCGAAGCCAGCAATATGAATACCTTGCTTAATCTGAGCCGGGGCCGTTACTTTACCTGGCAGTGTGATGACGATTTGTACGCACCGAATTTTTTGAGCGAGGTTCATTCTACACTGCTCGAGTTCAACTTTCCTACTTGTGTCTTTACTGCATACGAATTTATTTATGGCACTTCTTTTTACGATGCAGCCAATACACTTTCAGTCCAAGGAAAAATCTTTTCAGGGCGTCAGTTTCTTAAAATGTATTGGGCGGGAAAGTTAAAAGCGATGGGTTGCACCGGTGTCTACGATAAAGAATACTTGAAGCAAATAGGCGGTGTACAATGTCTCACGGATACCTCTACCCCCTTATATTCGGAACACCTGCTTTTGGTTAGAGCCGGACTGCTGGAGCACGTCGCGCATATAAACGAGCCGTTAATAAAGTATCGTATCCATGAAGATGCCTGGGGGTGCACGGCCAGGGATCTATCGCTATACAGCCAGGCAAGCCATAATTTAATTCGTGAAAGTGTAAAAGTTATCAGCAATTCAGAATTGCGGGGTGACTTTCGTCAAAATATTGCGGCAATATTAAATTTTGTTGTATTTGAATATTTTGGAAAAGCCCGGGCCGGAGATGGTTGCCTGAGCAGACATTGGGTAATACCCTTCTATTTTTCGCTAACAAATCAGTTTAACTCGCTAAAAGGGTCTACATTATATCGGATAGCGCTAATCAGCTGGGTCTGGACAGGAATGAGACTGGCCTGGTGGTTGGGTACCGAATTTAACCTTAAAGCAGTGATTTCTCCTATGCTTCTCAAATTTAAGCGCACGATTAACTTATCCCTTGGTCGGCACGGCCGTGACTCACAATTATAGGAAGGCATAAGATAGAAAAATTTTCCCGCATACCCGATAGACCGCAATGGGGAAACTTGGCGGTTACAAAAATTTCATAACATTAGAGAGTGGAGAAAATGACGAAAAAAAAAATATTGTTGTTATACCCAAATTCTACAAATGATGGTGTTATGCCGCTTGCCATCGGGATTTTATCCACTATTGCCAAAGATATAGGATGTGATGTCGAATATTTTGAAACCTCATTTTATCAAAAAGAAGGTTCAGTTCCGGAAGAACGTGAGCGTACCGGTGAATTTAAAGTATCCGATAGAAAAAATTCAATTGAACTATTACCGCACGATCGCTTAAAAAAAGACTTTTTTGAAAAACTTGAATGCTTTAGACCAGATGTACTTGGCGTGACCGCAAACTCTATAGAATTCGAAAAATTTGAAGGCCTCATTGACGGCGCAGAAAACATAAACCCCAAACCATTTGTCATTGTCGGTGGCGTCCATCCGACCGTGGCCCCGGATGAAGTCATTGAAAATTCATTCGTCGATGCTTTATGCAGGGGTGAGGGAGAAAAAGCTTGGGAGGAGTTTTTAGTACGCTTTATTAATGGTCAGGACCTTTCAAATATACATAATTTATGGCTTAAAACCAAATCGGGTATAAAGAAAAACCCCATAAGACCACTTATTGGTGCAGATAATCTATGGGAGAGACCGCTTGACTTTTCTTTTTTTGATAAACGGCATTTTACAGCACCATTTGATGGGAAAATTTATCATCGTGGACAGATTGAATCATCGCGCGGGTGCCCGTTTGAGTGCACGTATTGCGCGAATACCGCCTTTAAAAATGTATACAGGGGCCTTGGAAAATTTGTAAGAATCCGACCATTTGATAATTTAGTAAGAGCAATTAAAAAGCAAGTTGAACTGGGCAGTGAAATGATTCAATTTCAAGATGAGTGTTTTTTAAGTGTACCATATGCGTATCTTGAAAAATTTTGTAACTGGTACGGTAAAGAAATTAAATTGCCGATGATGATTCAAACAAGGCCGGAATCGATTAAAGAAAAGAAAATAAAATTGCTTGCTGATATGAATACGCCGGTTCAAATATCCTGTGGAATTGAATCCGGCTCAGAAAGAATTCTATTTGAAATTTGCAACCGTAAAACGAAGCTGCAAGATATTAAAAAAGCTTTTGAAATTATCAGAAAATATAATATTCGTACCACTGGCTATACAATGATAGGCTTTCCGACTGAAACCCGTGAAGAGGCATTCCAAACGATCTATTTTATAAGAGATTTGGATCTCGATATATCTATCATGTCAATCTTTTATCCTTTTCTCGGAACACCTCTGAGAGAATATTGTATTAAAAATGGATTTATTACCGGCAAAGAAAAAACGACCAGTTTCACTGATCCTCCTATTCTGAAAAATCAACCCATGTCACCTATGGAAGTTTATAATATTCGTCGGGTATATAGTCTATATTCAAGACTGCCACAAGAATATTTTTCAAAAATAGAACTTTGCGAAAAAGATTTTGATAATAATATGGATTTATACCAAGATCTGATTTCATTAATGTACAAATCACATTATAGAAATTGGAACTTACATTAGAATTGTATAGTTAAAGATAGTGCATGAAAAGCCGACGCTTTATTGTCTATGTAAAGCACGTAAAAAAGGATTTAGGGCTTTTTTCTTTTTAAGAAAAAGAGATTTTCTGATCGCTATCAAGTATTTGATGTCGGCTCTTGCGGTATGGTCACTTTTGATATTTGACTTCTTCGGAATCTTTCTTGGACTTAAGGCATTGATCAGGAACGGATACGACCCAACGCCGATTCCAGGGGAAACGGTTGATTTAGATGACATGAGGACGATCCCCTCGTTCTGCGGCTATTGTGATTGCGAAAGCTTCCAGAGGTTTCCACTGTTCCCGTGCTCTCTCACCATCGGTAACCGATCACGAGTCACATGACCTACTTTCCAGGCGATTTTTGCTGTCAGAGTAGTGGCGTTTGTTATTTTTCTGGCAAAGATACTCGGTTGATATAAGTCAATACATTCAGTGAATATATTAATAATACCATTGGTATAAGAAGCTCTTTGTATTCTGTAACCGCCCAAAAAGGGTCAAAGTTCTCACCATTAGTCAAAAATAATATTTGGGTAGCAACGATAACAAAAATTGTAAATAAAATAGTATTTATATCACTTTTTTTACTGCTAAATACAACATAAGCTAATAAAATGATTACACTACTAAAAAAAGCTATTTGAGTGAAAACAACATTCCACATATCAAAGTTATAGGCGCAAGGAATCGAACCAATGACGCTAACAAATGGACGTGGTACGAATATTCTAAGATAATTGTTGTTGGATACAAATGGGAACATAGATCGAACATATGGCAATGCAACTAAGAATAAAAATACTCCAAAATAGTATATATTTTCAACTTCGTCGGTAGCAAAGTTATGAAAATTTAATTCGCGCTGATAATTATCATAAAAAGCTTTTGGGGTCTCAAATTTCAACAATCTTTGAAACCACGATACCTCCTCCATTGCAGTAAGAAAAAATAATAGAGACAATAGAGCTAAAGAAAATTGCGTGAGCTTTGGAATATTTAGAATATTACGACTCTTAAAGAGAGAAACAATAATGACGATACATCCTACGAAAAGTAATAAGGCCGAGGCCCACTCCACGGGACCATCTTCCCAAGATAGCTCATTAAAAACTGATGGCCTAAAGACGAATAAAAATACAATAATGACAGAGATTAAAAGCATTCCGAATATACTTAATCGCTCTAATGGCACTCCATTGCTTTCTTCCAGTATCAACCTTGGTTTCGCGAAACCCAATGAGCTTTTAATTATCGCAAGGATAGACGCGAATATTATAAAACTACGAAATGAATAACCTATGGAAAATTTTGGCCATCCTTCCTCAAAAACCCATGTACTCCAGTACAGTTTATCCAATGCCACCACTGAGACAAGCCCTATGCATCCAAATAGAAATGCTATGATTGAAAAAGCTTTGCTTACTATCATTTTTTAGTTTTCTACCTATGTTTTCTTTTGTACAGCTACATCAGAACTCACCTGTTCGGCCTTGAAAGGGACCGAATTTTTGGCGGCGGCGTGTAAGAAATGGGGTATTACCATCTTGATATGATTAATATTCCGTTTATACTTCTTTTGATTTTTTTTGATGATTTAGTTGTATGAGGTGCTCAATTAATTCATTAATTGTATTCCTTGCGGTGAAAAACCCTTTGCTCACATAACAACAAATGTTTTAGGTTATAAGAAAAAAATAAATACACCTAACTGCAATACCCGTGAACGAATTTGAGGGAGCGTAAGTTAAATACAGATAATTTTATGATATTAATCGATAAACTCTAATATTCTATGAAAAAATTTTATAACCCAAATATTTCATGATAACCTAAAT